>JABBBA010000243.1 GCA_018607685.1 K189A clade bacterium
ACCAGCAGGGCGGAAGGTACAGCCGCCAGAAACAGCCAGCGGAAACTAAGGGGGTCCCCGGGCGAATCGTCGTCGGTGATTCCCTTCGGGGCTATGTTGTCCGGGGCGAGGTTGTCCGGGGCAGTATGATTTGTCCTCAGGTAGACCACTACTACGCCGATCATTAGCAGGCCGTAGACGAAATAAGATGCGGTCCACAGTTCGGATATCTGGGATTGTCGGAACCAGGGTTCAAGCAGAAACGGGAAAATCAGCAGCCCGGCCAGGGATCCAAGGTTGGATACGCCATATTGGATATAGGGGTTTGCGTTCTGTTGCCTTTCATCGCTTGCGATGCAGTACTGCAGCGTTGGGCTGGTACTTGCCAGAATAAAGTAGGGGATACCCACTGAAACGGCAAGCGTCAGGAACAGGTTCGCGGAAGCAGGTAGCCACTCTGAGCCGATACCGGATACGCTGATTGGAAGGAACGCGATCGAAAGCAGAATCATTCCCGGCAGAAAACGAAGGTGAATTCTGATCCCGAAATGGCGAATCACGAGATGGGTCCCACCATACCCCAGAAGAAGCCCGGTCTGGAAAAATACCATACCGGTTACCCAGATAGAGGCACCGCCGCCGAAAATCGGCAGTAGCATCTTGGAAACATAGGGTTGAACCAGAAATAGCAGAACTGCGGACAAGCCGATTGTGGCTGTATAGATCATCGAAGTGTTGAGTAACTGTTGCGTTCCATTTTAATAGTTGCGTGGAGGCAATCCACCATGGGGTCCGTCACCGCCAATGAAATGCCGGGTAGCGAAACCTTCACCGTGTTCGGTTAAATGAAAGATGGTGTCGTTGGATTGCCCGTAGTTGAACATTTCATCCACGCTGTGGCCCAATAGGGTGCTGACCATTACGCGGCCAATCATGCCGTGAGAAACGATGGCGATTCGGTTGTGATCCAATGCGAGAATTTCGTCCAGGAAGGGTTGGGCCCTATCGATCATGTCCGGATAGTTTTCGCAGTTGGGTCCTCGATAGTTAAACTGGTCCGCCTGCCAGGCTTTGAACTCCTCGGGCCATTTGTTTGAGACTTCATCCCACATCTCTCCGCTCCAGTCACCGCAATGCCATTCCATGATCCGATCATCAAAGTTGATATCAAGTTCCAGGTGCTTATTGATGATATCGGCGGTCTGCCTGGTTCGATCCAGAGGAGAGGCGACGAGGTGTTCGATTCCCAGGTTAGCTAAAAACCTGCCATTAACAGCAGCCTGGTCACGGCCCAATTCACTCAGGTCGGAATTCCATTGGCCCTGCATTCTTCGAATGGCATTCCACTCGGTCTGGCCGTGGCGTATAAAATAAAGTTCTTTCAACCTGGGAATCCCTGACGAATGTCTTTTTTCTCGATGCCTGCGTTGAACCCTTACTCAAACAACCATGAATAAAACGCGTATTCGTGGTTGTTCTCCGTGCTTGTTCGCCCTGTTTTTATCAATGATCTTTATCAAAGATCTTTATCAAAGCTCTTTACCAAAAGCCCTCAACAAAAAATCCTACTGCTCAGGGCTTTCCTGGATCTCAGTCCCTATCTGAACGAGTTCGAGGTACGAATTCTGAAAATGGACAAAGGCGACGGGTCCACCGCCGTCCGGGAAAGCTTCCTCCGCGTTGCCGAGTACGCGAGCTTTGTCGGGGGCGCCCAGCCGAAAATGTGAATAGCCAGCATCCTTGAATATGTCGAAGCTGTGTTTGGCTGATATAGCGCCTTCATTCAATGTCAGCAGTGCAACGGTAATACCGGGGTCTTTCCGCACCAGCAGGTGTGCTGTACCTATACCGTAAAAGTCTTCGGTTCCTGCGGGCGCCAGATCAAAATTCGTTTCGTAGCCCTCGCTGTGGGACGGCAGGTCTCCGGCGTCCGTCCAGACATAGACTCTGTGATTTTCGTGTCGGACCGGGCTTGATTCAACAAGTTCGTATTGCTGCCCATCTGGCCCCATAAAAAATAACGCTTTAGCCGTTCCGTTGATGAAATCATCGTATGCGGATAAGGGTTTAATCAATCCACCGTCCATCAACGAAACGGCGATCTTGCGTGCATCAAAATGCGGCAGGCGAAAGATCGTTTCACCGATTCTCGGTGTGTTTGTCTCAGGTAGCGGTATAGCGGTGTACGAGGTAAAAGTATCTTTCTCAAAATAGTCGGGATCGGTGAATTCTCCCCGCTTGTAGATGAACTGGCGGCCGAAGGGGTACATATTCTGAATATAGATCTCGGCGCCGAGTATCCGTAGGAATTCGTCCGTACGACCCAGGTCCCCCGTCATGGGAATAGCGGCCTGATCCTCGCCCTCGAGGGGCGGCGACTCCATAAGGGTCGTCCCAAAATGTGCAATCGACATATCAGCCATCTGTCTGCCTTGAATTGAGAAAGACGGAAATATAGCACAGCTGTTGAAAAGGTTGCTCACTTCAGGGCGAGACCTCAATATATGTAGACGATCAAAAAACTGAGACTAGTGCATGTTCAATCTTATCCAGACACACCACGGCATTAGTTGCTCTGACATCAAAGCAACTAAAAGGGTTCTACGTTCAATTGGCTTTTCTGAGACCCAGCCAGGTGCGCCGGAACCACTGGTGTTTAAGAATGAAAAAGATGATCACATTGGGCAGGTAACAGCGGCGGTTCTGGGAGATGAGTATCACACCCACTATGTCGAGAACCCGCAAACTCACCACCAGATTGACCTGATAGAGATCCAGGAGGCTGCGCTGGTACCAAGACCCTGCGCTTCCACAGCCCAGGGCGACCTGATTATTGCTTTCTCTTCTGAAGATCCCCTTGAAACCTACCGGACGATGGTTGCGAATGATGATCCTGGCGTTTTTAGTGAGCCAAAAGATGTGCCGGAGGAAGACGGTATTCAGTTTGTGTGGCGTGACGGCCAACACAGCATGATCACGACCCAGGATAATCCGTTCGCGATACTTCACTACAGTCTCGAGGATTTTCCCCGGGTTCGAAAGTTCTACGAGTATGTTCTTGAGATCCCGGTTGTGGAGGTCGACGTTAATAAAGATGGCAGCGGTCGGTATCGGCTCCAGGACATTGGCGGGCGCATGGACCTTGAGGTGAGAGCAGATATCAAACGGCTTGATCTGCGTGCCTGGGGGAAACACTATCCGGCCGCGAATCATTTCAGGTTGATTGAACGAGACATTGAACGAATGGCTGCAAGGCTGGAAGAAACCGGCCTTGGAGGTTGGGTGATTCCGCCTCAGGGTCCGTTTGCGTTTATTTTTGGTCCAACCAGTGAGACGATTGAAACCTTCGATAAAAGCTTTGCTGCGATGATGGCCGAGGCCAGTTAATCGCGACACACTCGGTTTCGTCTTCGAGTGTGCCGTGACATAGGACCCTGGGTTACTTGTTAGCTGACGAGTACTTCGAGAGCAGCATTAAAGGTTGCTGAAGGACGCATAGCTTTTGCAGTGAGTTCGGGGTCCGGTGAGTAATAACCACCAACATCAACCGGCTTACCCTGTGCCGCCAGCAACTCCTCGTTAATCGCGTCTTCATTACTGTGAAGAGTATCCGCAAACGCCTGGAATCGTTCTTTCAGGCTGGGGTCCTGATCCTGTGCCGCAACGGCTTCCGCCCAGTACATGGCAAGATAAAAGTGACTGCCTCGATTGTCGAGTTCGTTCACCTTTCGCGACGGTGATTTGTTGCTTTCAAGGAATTTGGCGATGGCGTCATTTAGGGTATCAGCAAGGATCTGCACCTGTGAGTTGCTGAACGTAATCGCCAGGTGTTCAAGCGAAGCACCCAATGCCAGAAATTCACCCAGTGAGTCCCACCTGAGATGGCCTTCCTTCTCAAACTGCTGAACGTGCTTGGGTGCAGAGCCTCCGGCCCCGGTTTCAAACAGTCCGCCACCATTAATCAGGGGCACAATAGAGAGCATCTTGGCGCTGGTGCCCAATTCAAGGATCGGGAAGAGGTCCGTCAGGTAATCACGTAAAACGTTTCCGGTGACCGAGATGGTGTCTTCGCCATTTCGGGCCCGCTCAAGAGAAAGTTTCGCTGCCTCAGGAACCGCCAGAATGTGATACTCGATACCTGTCAGGTCGTGTTCAGGTAAGTATTCGTTAACCTTCGCAATGAGGTTGGCATCATGGGCCCGATTTTCATCCAGCCAGAACACGATGGGTGAACCGGTCGCTTTAGCTCGATTGACAGCAAGTTTCACCCAGTCGCGAACGGGACCGTCCTTGACGCGACAGAGTCGCCAGATGTCACCCTCTTCTACTTCGTGCTCAATGACTGCTTTGCCATTTGAGTCGATAACACGGATGACGCCGTTTCCTGGCGCTTCAAAAGTGGTGTCGTGAGAACCGTACTCTTCTGCTTTTTGTGCCATCAGACCCACGTTTGGCACGGTGCCCATGGTGGTGGGATCGAATGCACCGTTCTCAATGCAATGTTTGACGGTTTCGTCGTAAAGGCTTGCGTAACATCGGTCTGGAATAACTGCCTTCATGTCGTGCAGTTCGCCATCCGGTCCCCACATTTTTCCAGACTCGCGGATAGCCGCCGGCATTGATGCATCAATAATGATGTCGGAAGGTACATGCAGGTTTGTGATGCCCTTGTCAGAGTTAACCATTGCCATATCAGGTCCATTCTCAAAGCAGGCATTCAGGTCTGCTTCGATCTCTGCAGCCTGGTCAGCCGGAAGCTGTTTGATTTTTTCGTAGGCGTCGCCAACACCGTTCCTCGTGTCGATACCGATCTCTTCAAACACGGCCGCATGTTTCTCGAACGCGCTCTTATAGTAAGCACGAACGCCATGACCGAACATGATGGGGTCCGAGATTTTCATCATGGTGGCTTTCAGGTGGAGTGAAAAAAGGACGCCGGGCTCGGTCTGGGCAACTTCCTTTTCAAGGAACGCGCAAAGCGCTTTTTTGCTCATGAAAGCGCCATCGACAATTTCGCCCTCTTCAGCGACGACGTTCTCGGCCAACAGCTGCTTGCCATTACCTTCGAACTCGATCATCAACGAATCGCTGTTGGGCATGACAATAGACTTTTCACTACCGTAAAAGTCGCCCGCGTCCATGTGAGCTACATGTGACTTTGATTCGCTGGACCATGCACCCATTGTATGGGGGTACTTGCGGGCATATTCCTTAACGGCTTTTGCCGCACGTCGGTCAGAGTTTCCTTCGCGAAGAACCGGATTTACGGCGCTGCCCTTAACCTTGTCATACCGAGCCTTGATAGACTCTTCCTCTTCATTTCGAGGCTCCTCCGGATACGCGGGAAGGTCAAACCCCTTCTCCTGCAGCTCTCGAATCGCTTCGTGTATTTGCGGATTAGAGGCGCTGATGTTTGGCAGCTTGATGATGTTAGCCTCGGGTTTCTGAGAGAGTTCTCCCAGGTACGCCAGCTCGTCGGGGACTTTTTGTTCCGCGCTAAGTCTTTCCGGGAAGGTGGCAATAATCCGACCTGCAAGCGAAATATCTCTCATCTCCACTTCGACACCAGCGGTATCGGTGAATGCTTTTATAATCGGCAGGAATGAATAGGTCGCTAGTCGTGGCGCCTCATCGGTATCTGTGTAGACGATCTTCGGTGATTCTGTCATGGATAATTCTTATGCCTTCTTTTGTAGGTATCTTGTGGATACTTTTTTTGCGTAATTTGCCCCGGTGAGGGCGGCACTTCTTGTCCGTATGAGGGTGTCGCTTTCTGGCGACATTCCCGCGAATAAGGCGTCTTGGCAGGGTTGTTCCCAGCAACAAAACGGGGAGCATTATAGAGGAATACTCGGCTCTTCGCATTTCCCTGAAATTGCACGTCATAGCTGGTATTTATCGGCGTTTTTCCGGGTTGGGCCAATTTCTTGCCGGAACTTGTATAAGAGCACCAGATGGACCTCAGGAGGGCATGTAATGCCGATTGTGGAGCTAGAATTGGTCGTTCCCGGTGAATCGGAGAAGCAGTGATCCAGCTGCCGGCTGGCCAGATAGGTCACTATTTTGGTAGTAAGACAGCTGGTACGTGGGTAAAAGTCAGGTATCTGGACCGGAGCTATTACTTTGAAAGCAGGCCCCTTGAAAACACTCACATTATATTCGAAACCCGCGGGCAGGGCCGCGGGGCATTCGGTGGTGAGTTAGTGACGCAAGTGCAGTAAGTGCAGCCTAAAAATAGGCTGCAGCCTGCTCCCTTTGCCATACGCCATCACCAAACAACTGCTGCGAATGCATCACCCGCTTGTGGTAGATCTGCACGTCGTGCTCCCAGGTAAATCCAATGCCTCCATGTAGCTGGGTTGCTCTGTTAGCACAAAACTCAGCCGTATCAGACGCACTGGACTTCGCAAGGTGTGCCGCTTTGTGTGCAGTACCCGGGTCAGTGTCATAAGTGCAGGCGGCCGCGTAAACCAGCGAACGAGTCTGGTCGCCCAGGATCATCATGTTTACGATGGGGTGCTTGACGGCCTGGAAGAATCCGATGGGTCGATCGAACTGGGTCCTGACCTTGGCGTATTCCGCGGTGGCCTGGAGCAACCATTCGCAGCCGCCGGACATATCGGCAGAAATCAAGGTCAAGAGTGCGGGCATTGCTTTGTGCAATGTGCCGGCCCCGTCCTCGGAAACACACTCGGCGGACACGTCGTTGAAGTTCACGCGGCCCTGATCTCTTGTTAGATCGACAATCCTGTCAAACTCGAGATTAACGCCGTCGGCATTAACGTCAACACAGTAGAGTTTTACGGTAGCTCCATCCATTGCCGCGACCAGCAGCGAATCGATTTTTTGCAGATCCTGTACATACCAGGAAGTGCCATTCAGTTTTCCGTTGCTTGCGGTAACATCTGTGGAATCGGATTCCAGCGAACCGTCTTTGCCGTAAACAGCGAGTGTCATGCTGGTGCCTTCAGCGATCTTTGATAACCATGACATTGCCGATTCTGTTCCGGCCTCACGCAGGGCGAAGGTGCTTTGTAGTGTCGAGGTGAGCGGTGTTGGCATACTGGCGCGACCGACCTCTTCCGCGACCGCGACGGCGGTAACCAGGTTCATGCCCACGCCGCCTGCTTCTTCGGGTACGGCAAGTGCCGTCCAGCCGAGGCCGACCATTTCATCCCATGCGGTCTTGTCATAACTGCCGGTTCGCTCGTCCCCGAAATAAGGGTCTTCTGTCCCTTTGATGGACTCACGAAGCGCCAGTAGAGGCTGCTTGTCTTCCATGAAGCGGCGCGCCGAGTCCTTGAGCATTTCCTGCTCTTCTCCGTAACCAAAATCCTTGGGCTGTTGTGCCATGTCTGTTCTCCCTACTTGGTTTTTGGCAGGCCGAGCACACGCTCGCCCAGAATGTTTCGTTGAATTTCACTACTACCGCCGGAAATGGTGCCGGTATAAGTGTTCATGTATCCCAGTGCCCAGCGTCCATCTTCTTCAGCATTCGGATCGCTAATATAAAGACTGGATTTCATGCCGAGCATGCTGAGAGCAGTCTGGTGTAGCTCCTGACCAAGTTCACTTCCGGTGAGCTTGCCCTGTAGTGGTATTCGCATAGCACCGCCATTTAGCTCCTTAACCCCGAGTCGTCGAAAGTTTTGTGTCGCCGCCTCGGTTCTCTCGTAAAGTTTTACCAGTTTGTCTCGCCAGATAGGGTCTTCCCAAAGGGTGCGGCCGTTTCGCTTTTCACGTTTTGCGAGCGCAATCAGCGCTTCTATTGCGGCAAAGGGTGATTCGCTGTTGGCAATAGCACCGACGCCGGTACCGGCTCCTCGTTCATTGGTCAGGGTAGACATGGCGACCTGCCAGCCTTTGCCGACTTCGTCTATGCGGTAGTGATCTGGTACGACGACTTCCTCAAGGAAGACTTCATTAAAGCCGGACTCGCCGGTCATCTTGTGAATGGGTTGGACGGTGACGCCGTCGGCCTCCATTGACGAGATGAAATAGGTGATGCCGTTGTATTTGTCGTTCTTGTCTGTTCGTGCCAGTAGCAGCATCCATTTGGCAAAATGCCCGAGGCTGGTCCAGACCTTGCTGCCATTGACGACCCAATTGTCGCCGTCTTTTACAGCGCTGGTTTGCAGGGATACCAGATCAGAACCGGCGCCCGGCTCGCTGAAGCCCTGACACCAGATATCTTCGCCAGAGAATATTGGTGGCAGAAAGGTCTTCTTTTGCTCCTCCGTACCGTGAACAAGCAACGTGGGGGCGGCCATACCCAGGCCGATCCAGTTGATAAAATAGGGGACATTCGCTCGCCTTACTTCTGTGCTGGCAATTTGCTGGAACTTATCGTGCCCATGGCCGCCATACTCTTTTGGCACATCTGTTGCGATCAGTCCTGCCTCAAAGCATTTCGCCTGCCAGTCCACCAGATAAGTGCGGTGGTCCTCGGAAGTGACCTCGTAGGCAGCCTGGGGAAGGGGGATCTTCGTGGGTGGCGGTTTGTGCTCTGCTAGCCAGGCGCTGCAGTATTCCCTGAATTCTCGTTGTTCTGTAGTTTCGGGTGAGGCCATATCAAATTCCATCAAATTGCGACGAGGGGAAATAAACCATAGCTCGTCGCAATGGGCAATTTTTATAGGTTAGACAATTACGACGGGATGGCTGAGGTTGATGGAGATATTGTGCCTCGGTTGACCTTGGCTAGCCGATATAATTAGCGTTTAATCGTTCTCCTGAACTGAAATAAGCAGAAAAAAGGAATGAGTCATGGATCTCCAGGTATTCCGGAACGAAGCGAAGGCATATATCGAAGAACATTGCCCGGATAGTATGCGCAACAAGGCGGTCCACTTTGAGGACGCTTTCGAAATATACAACACCGCTGACGCTGACAAATGGCGGGATGCCATGGCAGAGCGCGGCTGGACTGCGCCGACCTGGCCCCGGGAATATGGTGGCGGCGGTCTCAGTTTCGAGGAAAACCAGGTGTTACAGCAGGAGATGGCTGCAGCGAAAGCGTTGCCACCCTCTGCGGGCATGGGGCTCGCCATGATAGGCCCAACACTTCTCGAGTTTGGTACCGAGGAACAGAAGGAGCGCCATTTGCCCAAAATAGTCAGCGGCGAGGTGCGATGGTGCCAGGGATATAGTGAGCCTGGTTCCGGCTCCGACCTTGCCAGTCTCCAAACAAAGGCCGTCATGGAAGGAGATCATTTTGTACTCAACGGCCAGAAGATCTGGACCTCAGGAGCACAGCACGCCCACTGGATGTTTGCGCTGGTGCGAACTGACCCGGATGCTGCGAAGCATGATGGCATTAGCTTTGTGTTGCTTGAAATGGACCAGCCCGGGGTGACCGTGAAGCCAATTGCACTGATCTCCGGTTCGTCACCCTTTTGCGAAACCTTTTTTGATAGCGCTGTGGCGCGACGTGATGACCTTGTTGGGGAGTTGAATAAAGGCTGGACGGTAGGTAAAAGGCTGCTGCAATACGAGCGTTCTGCATCGTCAGTGCGCACAAAGAAAAAGGGCAAGCCTGTTAACCCTTATGCCGTTGTAGCCAAAGAATACCTTGGTGAATCAGAAGGCAAACTGCAAAACCCTGATGCCAGAGAGAAAATAACCAAACAGACAATGCTTGAGAAGTCTCTGCAATTAACGATTCAGCGTGTTGCCGATGAAAGTCGATCGGGTAAAGCGCCCGGTGCAACAACCTCAATTTTCAAACTCGTAGGTTCGACCGTTGCAAAGGAGGGGTCGTCTTTGAAATCAGAGCTGCGGGGTATTGCCGGTGTCGGCTGGGAAGGTGATGGGTTCACCGAAGAAGAAGCCGAGTCCACGCGTGGGTGGCTGCGCGATCGGGCCGTCACCATTTATGGTGGCACCAATGAAGTGCAGATGAACATTATTGGCAAACGAGTCCTGGGGCTTCCGGACTGAGGATGCTTAATCCGGCGGCTGAAGACCTCTTAACGCTGGATCGTGAGCGTGAACTTGCTTTCAGCCTGCCGCTTGAAGATATAGATCCAACTGATCGCCGGTTGTACCAGGACAACGTTCATTTCCCCTACCTGGAACGGCTGCGCAGAGAAGCGCCGGTTCATTTTCACGAGCATAGTTACGCCGGGCCCTTCTGGTCGATCACGCGATATGCTGACATCCGCAAGATCGACGCTAACCATCAGCAGTTTTCGTCAGAACCGTCGGTTACCTTTGTCGATGAAGATTCCAGTTCCAACAACAATTTCATTTCCATGGATCAGCCACGTCACGATGAGCAGCGTAAGGTTGTTGCCCCGGTAACAGGCCCATCAAACCTTGCGGTATTGGAAGCCGTCATCAGGGAACGCGCGGTCCGAATCATTGAACAGCTTCCGGATGGCGAACCGATTGATTTTGTAGAGAAGGTCTCGATTGAGTTAACCACCCAGATGCTGGCAACCCTGTTCGACTTTCCATTTGAAGAACGTCACAGGTTGACGCGGTGGTCTGACATCTCCACCGCAAGCGTAGACTCCGGCATTATTGAATCGTTGGAACAGCGCAATCGTGAACTTGATGAATGTTTTGAGTACTTCATGAAGTTATGGGAAGAGCGAAAAGCCAATCCGGTGGGTAATGATCTGTTGTCCATGCTGCTTCGCGGAAAAGCGACTCGAGATATGCCCCGGGAAGAATTTTTTGGCAACCTGTTGCTGCTGATCGTCGGCGGCAATGACACAACCCGTAATTCGATTACCGGTGGGGTGCTGGCGTTGAATCAGTATCCAGGTGAATTTGAGAAGTTAAAATCTGATCCGTCTCTCATTCGAAACATGGTGGCTGAAGTTATTCGCTGGCAAACGCCGGTGACCTATATGCGCAGGACAGCACTTGAGGATGTGGATTTTGAAGGTCATAAGATAAGGAAAGGCGACAAGGTAGCCATGTGGTATGCCTCTGGTAACCGCGACCCGGATGTATTTGAGTCTCCTCATGAACTTCGAATAGGTCGCGAGAATGCCAGGGCGCATCTTTCCTTCGGTTTTGGTATTCACCGATGTATGGGAAACAGGCTGGCTGAAATGCAACTTCGTGTGCTCTGGGAGGAGTTAATAGCAAGGGTTTCAGCGATCGAGGTGGTGGGGGAGCCGGTCAGAAACCGTTCTACGCTGATCAAGGGCTATCAGTCCCTGCCGGTAGTTATTACGCGAATATAACGACAATAAGCGTTGACAGGGGTTTGCAACGCTATACAATCCACCGCAGCTAGAACCCCTCTTATACCCCGCTTCATTTCAAGTAGATTCAAAAAAGTCTCTCGTCCTGCAGTTTCAAGTATTCGTTTGTTTCACACGCTACACCTGTCTTCAAACAATTGAAGGCACTTTATATCTATATTCAGGACTAAAAATATGTCTACTAATACCGGAACCGTTAAATGGTTCAATGAAACCCGTGGCTACGGCTTTATCCAACAAACTGACGGACCAGATGTGTTCGCTCATTACAACGAGATCCAAAGTGAGGGTTTTAAAACCCTGGCTGAAGGTCAAGCGGTAGAGTTTGGTGTGACTGAAGGTCAAAAAGGCCCACAGGCAGTAAACATCACAGTTGTTGCGTAAGCACACAAGCTGATGAAAAAGGCGGCCCTTTGGCCGCCTTTTTTCTGCCCGGGGTCCCGCGATAAATGGGGTCGGGGTAAAAATCCCACAACCACCTAACTCAAGAAGAACGCTGAAATAGAACCTGCAATACCAACGCTGTAATGCAGATAAGTGGTGATGGGAATTTTACCCCGACCCCATCTCTCCAACCACCGAGGTCAGCCGGAGAAGACCCCATCTCTCCCAACCGCCGAGGCTAAGCAGAGAAGACTCGTCGTCCCCCCATCCAGGTTTCCAGAACTTTGATGTCGCCAATGCTGTTGGGCTCTGCGTCTCTGGGATCGCTCTCAAGTACTACCATGTCTGCAAACTTACCAGCTTCCAGCGTGCCGACCTCATGATCTGAATGGCATTGCCAGGCCGCATCCCTCGTTACTGCCCGTAGGGCCGCTTCAACGGAGATACATTCTTCCGGCGCCAGGATGGTTTCAGGCTCTTTCCACATTTTCCTGGTCACCGCATTCTCGATGCAGCGAAGTGGACCCATTTCACTCACCGGTTCATCCGAATGAATGGTCCACCTGATGCCTTTGGCCTCGCAGGCACCGGTTCTGTCGAGCAGGCTCGCTTTAGAATGACCAAAAACCTTGTCGCGCATCGCCTGGCCCCAATAGTAAACATGCCCGATGAGGAAACTTGGTGAGATTCCCATCTTTGCCATTCGATCAATATGCTCATCATGAAGAATGGAGCAGTGCTCAATTCTGCAGGGTGTATTTTTCAGAAGGCCTGCATCGAAAGCCGCTTCATAGGCATCCAGCGTATTGTCAATTGCCTGATCGCCATTTGCATGAATCGCAAGCGCCCAGCCTTTACTGGCGCGGTCCAGTACCATAGCTTTTAGATCATCGGGGTCAACGTAGGGTATTCCCTTGTCTTCACGGTAAAGGTAGGGTTCCCGTTGTAAACCGGAGAATCCCTGGTTTGAACCGTCAGAGACTATTTTCCAGGTGGTGCAGCGAACCAACTCATCGCCGTCACCGCATTTGATGTCCGTTGCATCCCACTTCTCCTGGATGCCATAGCTGAGTGAATAGCGCAGCCTGGTTGTCATTTGCCCGGATTGCGCAATAGCGTTGTAGACATCAATTTCCTTAATCCCGCGTGTCATGCCGGTCGCCTGATCGCAGAACATCGTGATGCCCAGGCGGTTCGACCGCTCGATGACCTTCAGGCTGTTCGACACAAGGTCAATGCCTTTTGCCGCGTGGTTGTGTTTTGCCACGCTGCCAAGCGCTTTGCCACCTGTCAGAACGCCATTGGGCTCACCGTTTTCGTCCCTGCCATAGGGTGAATGTGGATCGTCGGGTGTGTCCTTGGTAATTCCTGCCACCTCAAGTGCTTTGCTGTTGCAGTACGCAAAATGCATGGAAGCGTTGTAAACAAAAACCGGCTTGTCTCTGCACACTTCGTCCAACAGATCTCGCGTAAGCAGATCAGGGCCCTCCTGAAGGGAGGGGTCGAATTGCCGCCCCATAACCCAATCGTCTGGGCCGGATTCGTCAGCAAGCTGTTTTAGCCGATCCAGCGCGCCCTGCACAGTTTCAAAGCGAAAGGGCCCGACGTTTTCTATCTCTTCCATTGTGGAGCAGGGTAGAAAGTGAAAGTGTGGCTCGATGAAGCCGGGAAGAATTGTTTTACCGGCACAATCGATGATTTCAACGTCCGGTTCATCCAGGTTGTCCATGTCCTGCCGATCCCCGACCGCTAGAATCCTTTCTCCCTTTATGGCGATACAGCTCGCTTCGCTGAAAGCATCGTCCATCGTCAGGATTTTTGCGTTGATGAATACGGCGGTACCGGTTGGTGCGTAGATGTCCCGGTCCCTGCCGGAGGCTTCCCATGCCGCCGGGCTGGTCATCGCGTTCCAATCAGCCAGATCGGCCATCATAGAGAAGGTCGGAGAACAACAGGTGCATGGCTCGCTCGTATGAATAGGGCAAGTTGCCAGGTCATGGAAATCAGGAATGACATCAATACCGTTCGGTTCTTTCAGCATGCTATGTGCCTCGTTGTGAGTCGGCTGCGTTGTGGACGCTTTCTTTAGACACCTTTGAACTCTGGCTTACGTTTGGCAAGGAACGCCTGGATGCCTTCCTTTCCGTCCCGGGACCTTGCCATGTCCGCAATGCCCCTGGATTCAAGTTCCATCTGTGTTTCCAACCCGTTGTCGAAAGATGCGTTCAGCAGCGATTTCACCTGTCCGTAAGCGAGCGTTGGTCCGGCAGCAATTTTGGCGGCCAGTTTCCCGACGGTTTCGTCCAGGTCGGCTTCTGCCACAACCTGGTTCACGATACCCCAGTCCAGGGCCTCTTCAGCGGATAACACGCGGTTGGTCAGCATCAGTTCACGTGCGCGGCGATCGCCGACGCGTCTTGGTAGAAAGTAGGAAGAACTCCCGTCCGGTGAAAGTCCTGCATTGGTATAGGCCATGACAAATTTCGCACTGTCCACCGAGATAACCAGGTCTGCTGAAAGCGCCAGACTGAACCCCGCACCTGCTGCTGTTCCATTAACAGCAGCGATCACAGGCGCGTTCATTCTTGTAAGCCTTGAGATACCCATATGGAGATCGCCCGCCATTTCCTTGATGAGCGCTGCGGCGTCGTCACCGGCGTCGCCAAACACGCCTAGATCCCCACCGGCACAAAACATTTTCCCGGTTGCGCGAACAACGACTGCGCGGATATCGGGGTTCTCATCGCACTTAATGGCAACAGTACTCAGTTCCCGGGCCATTGTCGGGTCCATGGCATTGGCTGCGTCAGGGCGATTTAGTGTGATCGTGGCGATACTGTCTGCTGTTTCAAAAATGAGGGTTTCGTAGGTCATATAGAGTCCAAATAAAGGTATATAAATAGGTACGGAATCCGGCATTGTAATAGCAGATGCGAACCATCACCATCGGCTGGTAGTATCGCTGTTCTGCCGCCATGAATTAAGGATACAAAATGCTGAAATCAACCCAGCTGGGGAGCCGTTCCGGGCTCAGGGTCTCAGAGATCACGCTTGGTACGATGAATTTCGGAGAGCCGGGTAAAGGGCATCAGGGTGACTGGACGCTCGGCGTGGATGATGCCCGACCGATCTTTAAGGCAGCGATTGATAATGGGCTCTTTAACTTTGATTGTGCTGATGTCTATGGGCTGGGTTCCAGCGAGGAAGTCGTCGGTAAGCTGTTAAGGGAAATGCTTCCCCGTCATGACTATGTGCTGGCCACCAAGGTTGCCATGCCGCTTGGACCGGGCGCCAATCAGGGTGGATTGTCCCGCAAGCATATTATGGAAGGCGTTGATGCCAGCCTCGAAAGGCTTGGGGTCGACTATATTGATCATCTGGTCATCCATCGTCATCCCCACGGTATTCCCATGCAGGTCGCGACCCCGATCGAGGAAACGATGGAAGCACTCCATGATCTGGTGAAGGCCGGTAAGGTGCTGTATCTGGGTGGTTCTTCGATGTTTGCATGGCAGTTTACAGAGTTGCAAATGACGGCGAGGCTACATGGATGGACAGAATTTGTCTCGATGCAAAATCACTACAACCTGATTTACAGGGAGGAAGAGCGTGAGATGATTCCTTACTGCGCTAAAGAGGGCATTGCGATAACGCCATGGTCGCCACTGGCGCGGGGAATACTAACGGGCGCCTACAAGGGAAGTCTGGAAGCAGGGACAACGAACCGCTCCAAGGGCCAGGACAAAGCCAGGACGGGAAGTCTCTATAAAGGAGATATGGATTTTCAGATTGCGGACAGAGTGGTCGAAATAGCTGAAAAGTACGGCAAGACTCCGGCCCAGATATCGCTGGCCTGGATGTGCAACAAACCGGAAATCACTTCACCCATTGTCGGGGTTTCCAGGGTAGAGCAATTGATGCAGCTCATGGAATCGGCGTCAATAACATTGGATGATGAAGACGTCACCTACCTTGAGGAACTATATCAGCCACTACAGAACCTGCTGTCGATAGGCATGTCTTAAAAAGAGCTACATACAAACTACAGATAATATAAAAGGTAAATACTATGAGTTTTGATGGAAAAGTCGCGATCATCACCGGTGCTGGCGGTGGTCTTGGAAAAGAACATGCGCTGTTACTGGCGGACCTGGGTGTGAAAGTCGTTGTTAACGATCTGGGCGGGTCTGTGGATGGGTCCGGCAAGAGTGATGCGGCTGATCTGGTCGTGGAGGAAATACGCGCGGCGGGTGGAGAAGCCGTCGCCAACAAGGACTCCGTATCAGACCGCGAGGGTGCCAAGCGGATCGTCGAAACAGCGGTCAAGGAATACGGCACCGTTGATATCCTGATTAACAATGCCGGTATTCTGCGTGATAAATCCTTCAAGAATATGACGCTTGATGAATGGGACCTGGTGATTAATGTTCACCTGATGGGGTCTGCATATGTTACCTGGCACGCGTGGCCGATTATGTATGAAAAGAACTACGGTCGAATCATGTTCACATCGTCGGTTTCAGGTATTTTAGGGAGCTTCGGCCAGTCCAACTATGGTGCAGCGAAGATGGGCATGGTTGGTCTGATGAACAACCTCTCTCGAGAAGGCGCATCACACAATATTCGTGTGAACTGCCTGTCTCCCGGTGCGGCGACCAGAATGACCGCCAGCATCCCGGGTAGTGAGATCGATGCTGACAACCCTGATGATAGAAATCATCCCAAAACTGTCAGCCCCGCTGTTCTCTTTATGGTTTCCGAGGATGCGCCAAATGGTCGCATTATTCAGGCAGCAGGAGGGAAATTTGCTTCAGATATGGTTTTCTCCAATAAAGGTGTGGAGCTGGATATCGGCGCGACCTGGGAAGATGTTGCGGCAAATTCAGAGGAAATTCTGGATGTAGACGGCGCTACCTGGAAGACCACCTTCTGGAAAGAGTAATGCTCTGAGAGTTTGGCTTTCATCGGCACAGGGTCACTGATCGTCACGGTGACCCGTGCCTGTTTGCACTACAGAACATCGATGGCGCCTTCTGCCTCACCTTTTTTGCCGCTGCGCTTTTATTAAGACTCAAAGGAATGTTGTCTGAAAAGTCGATAGGTGTCTGCTGATACAGGCGCTTGATTGGACGAGCGGCCCGCGTTTACGCAGGCACATTCCGTCGGGATGAGAAACAACGCAATTGAGCAGTAGCGACGTTCATTCTGATAAGGGAAGTGGCATGAAATTAAACGAGTTGTTGTCTATTCGTACCGTATTAGCGGCGGTTAGCCTTGTGGTCATTGCTGTGGCGGCTGTTGCCGAGCCGGGCGGTGATGCCAGGACTGAATGGCAATACAAGTTGTCCGCTGAAACACAGGTAAAACTTCTCTCGGAAATGATTTGGGTGGAAGGGGGCAGCTTTGCTATGGGCTCCGATGATGACGACGCTGCTGAGCGGGAAAGGCCGGCCCACACGGTCACCGTAGACGGTTTCTATATCGGTCGCACGGAGCTGTCCCAGGATATTTTCGAAGAGCTGATGGGCTGGAATAGCAGCTATTTTCCCTGTGGAAGCTGTCCGATCAATAACCTTAGCTGGCTTAATATTCAGCTATTTGTTGAGCGGCTAAATCGGGTTACCGGCAAACATTTCCGGCTGCCCACGGAGGCGGAATGGGAGTACGCTGCCCGCGGTGGCAATCGTTCCAAAGAGTTTCTGTTCAGCGGCTCCAACACTATCGATGAGGTGGCCTGGTTTGCGGGGAATGCAGGGAATCGAAGCCATCCGGTGGCGCAGAAAACCCCGAATGAGCTGGGTTTGTATGATATGACAGGCAATCTTTGGGAATTCTGCCTGGATGATATGAATCCGGGTAGCTATGCCCTGCATCAACGGTTGAGTGGCGACCAACCTCGGATTAACCCGCTGAACCTACCTAAAGATGATTCCCCGCGACGCAGGGCGATGAAAGTCCTTCGTGGGGGTGGCTATGAGTTTGGGGCTGAAGAGTCACAGGTCTATCGACGCGACGCGGCCAGCAATAATGTGCGGATGCCAGATATCGGTTTTCGTCTGGTGATGGATGGCGATGCTGGCCACTAGTGGCATATGCCTGCGAAGGTTAAGTGTCTCAAATTCCCAACCCCGACACTGCAGTCGTCCAAACCGAAAGCATCGAGATGGTGGTGCAACTTGCCGCGATCGGGAAAGTTGCCTTGTCAGGTTGATAAAAACGTTACAGCGAACGGGGCTGGATAAACTGTCCAGGTGACAGGTTTTCCGGATTCCCGCTAACCTTGAGCTCTCTGTCCAGCGGACCGCCAGACTTGTAGACGGCAAACCGGCAAGCTAGACTGCCCGCCAATTAAGGAGAACAAATATGCGTCTACCACTATTGTTACTCACTGCTTTGCTTGCTGTTGGCTGCGCGGCACCTGCACCCATGATTGACTATGACCCTTCCTATGATTTTAGTCAGGACAGAACCTTTGCGTTTATCAGCGAACGCCCGCTGCTAAGAGGCGAGGGTGCTGAAGGCGGAAATCCGATGCTTGAAGGTCGATTAATGCAGATTACTGAAAATATTCTGTCGGCACGCGGACTGACCAGGATATCCGACCCTGAAAAAGCGGATCTTGCTGTTGGTTTTACGTTGGGTGGCCGAGAGAAGCTCCAGGTTAACAGTTCCCCGAGTTACTCTCCTTATTACGGTGCTGGCTATCGCGGTTGGGGGCGTGGCTACCACGGTGGTTATGGCGGCGGTTATGGTGGTGGAACGGTTGATGTCCGTCAGTACACCGAAGGGACTTTATCAGTTGATATCTACGATCCCCAGGAACATAAGCCAGTTTGGCATGGTCGGGCGGTTCGGCGAATCACAACAAAGATGCAGGAAAACATGGAGGAAACCATTCAGGAAATATTGGGTGGTATTTTTGCGACCTTCCCTCCAGCCTCGAGTCCTGCGTTTAACCCAGCACTTCAGTAAAGCTGCTTCATATGAGCGGGCGCTCACCCCTGTCCGGGTCGAGGGCCCGGACAGTTTCAGATAATCGGTTGTGCTGGGCCGAAAAAAGCCTTCGTCAGTCGCGTTTTTAGCCGTTTCCCCTTGATTCCGGTTCCCGGGAACTGTCCTACGGGTTTGTAGTTTTCGTGAAAGCCCTCGTCATAAACCGACATTTCGGTACCACCGTCCCTGAGTTCATAGCTGGTTGAATAGGTGAACGGCCATATATTGGCAAAGGGTATCAGGGCGAAAATGTTTTCAACTATGCCGTTAAAGAAAGCCAGTATCGGGATTTTTCTGCGTGGACCAATAGACCAACTGTTGCGTGCCGCCAGTTTCAATTCGATTTTGTCTTTAACAAGCTCATAAAACTCCGGATCCTTGATAATGACGCCTGCTTCAGTATTCAAGCGAGCGGACCTGGGATCCAGGTTAAACGAACCCAGCCAGACTGTTTCATCGTCAAACAAAAATGTTTTCGAGTGAATGCAGGCGTAGTGATTTTCTGCCCGCTCGATTCCAGGTATAGGGCGTAACATCTGCTCAAAATCCGCTGGGTTGGGCTTCATCTCATGAATTTGCCATTTAAACTTTCTCAGGTAGCGTTTTTTGTTCTTGTAGGAAAATGCATAGGCATAGAAATGATCGGCAGCCGCCAGGCTGTTCGTCGAGACGATGATGTTCATCTCCGGGTTCTCTTTCCTGAGCTTTTTAAAATATTTTCCCTTGGGAACGACGAGGTATGGGGTCTGAAAAATCATCGTGTGATGGGCATTTGAGATTAATGCGACAAGGCTTTCGGTGGTTTCAGCAAGGTCGTCTCCATCATCGTGCTTTCCCGGATGATCTGCCACAAACTCAACCTGATCCAGTTTTGTTCCCATTGAAGTGATACGTTCATCGACGCAGGGCCCGTCAGATGCGCATTTTGATAGTTCTGAAAACATACCAGGAATCTCATAACCCTTTGCAAAGTCTGGGGTCTGGACGGTGTCGGTCTCTATGGTTTTACGAACATCTTTCATTTCGTTACTGAAAACAGCCAGGTCGTTCGTCCAGTACTCTTCAAATGAGTTGGACATCTCGCCCGCGACGGGACCCAGGACCAGTATGTCTCTGTCGAGGAATGTCCTGTTTACGCCGCGATCAAAATAGTCATTTTGGTAGTTTCGCCCGCCGGTAATGCCATACTGACCATCGACCACAACAATCTTGTTATGCATGCGGTGGTTATACATTCCAAACTGGGTTGTCATGGTGCTGATTGTTTTGACGACACCGACATTGATATTGTCAGCTACCGGGTTGTACTGCTTTATCTCAATGTTTTTATTGAGTTCAGTTAGGTACGCGACATAATTGTGAATTGAGCGAATCGATAGATCGTCAATCAGTATGCGTACTTTGACCCCACGTAGTGCCGCTTGCCAGAGTTCATAGAATAAAAATTGACCGGTTTCATCTGGTTTCCAGATGAAGGTTTGTATATCTATAGACTCCTGTGCATTTCGAATGAGGTGGACGCGGGCCAGCAAGGCATCGTCGCCATGCTCCAGTAGATAGCCATAGTTTGCCTGCGTCTTCTCGACGTCATCTAAATGTTCCTGATAAGGATTGTCCGCGCTAGCGAGAACCGCTCCTGCGACAATACAACTTAGGAACGCAAAAAGTGGCTTTAAGAACATTTTATTTCTGCGCTCAGAGGTATCCTGATTATCTACTGCTGGTTTGGTTCGAACAACCTTTCAATAAGGGACAGTATTCTGGGCTTTATATCAGGTTTGTTTCGTTCGAGGACGAAAACGCCATGAATAGAACCAGGTGAGCACGATCAGGCTGCCCAGCAGATAGCCCACAGGATTGTCGGTTATCGGTTTTAGATAGCGATCGTAATTGTCCAGCCAACGACCTGCGTCGTTTCGCCGGAGGTGGTGCGACAGGCGCACCTGCCAGAGGTTCTTTGTGGCATATCGCCCGATTGTTAACCAGCTTACAATGCCTTGAGCGATGCCCTGACTAAAAACTGCCTTATGTGCAAGTTGGAAGAAAGGCGTCAGGTTGAGTGTTCCATCGGGATTGTTATCTCGATAAGCATCGGTCGCTCTCGTAAAAAAATAATCATTACCCAGGTGAAACATTCCCATGATGAGCGCATTGAGGATAAGTCGCTCTTCAAGGCCTTCCTGTTCGAAGCGCCTTGCGCTTGTGTGCAGCGTCGAAGGGATTGTCTCAAAATGTCCTAAGTCTGCAAAACGTTCTGCAAACTCCTTATCTTCAAGAAAGGGGTATGTTTCCGAGTAACCACCCATTAGTTTAAAATCGGATCGAAGAATGAGCAGGCCCTGGTCTCCGCTAAAAGTGCCTTCCCGGTTCAGTTGCGTCTTGTACTCGAACAAACGCAGCCGGTCCTTAATGGCAGGATTTTCGGTTTCAAACCGTAGACGAAAGTGTCCGGCGGTTCGTTTTCCAGCAGCCTTTATCCATGACAGTGAGAGAGAGAGCTGATTATCCTGTTCGAGCCGACTGTCTGCATGCAGGAACAACAGGTACTCACCCGTTGCTGCGGCCGCACCAACATTTTGCTGGCGACCTCGGCCTCGCTTGGCGTGCAATACCCTGGCACCGTATTGTTCTGCCTGTAAGATCGTACCGTCGGTAGAACCGCCATCGACGACGATAATCTCAAGGTCTATGTCTTTTTGTTCGATCAGTTGGGCAAGGAGAGCGCCAAGGTTACCTTCCTCGTTAAGGCACGGAATGATGACACTCATCATAGGGATTTATGGCCCGGGCTGAAGCCGATAAGGATTGGCTAGGCCGGCGCGAGCTGCGTCCAGAATGGCGACGTTGACGTACGTGTACTTGGCGATAGACAAAATTTCTTTGTATGCGACGCGAGCCTGTTCGCGGCGGTTAGCTAAATCATGTAGTTGCCCATCGGTCAGAATAAACCAGGCTACACTCCAGCCGGGTAGCTGATCCCTCTCGTTACGAAATGCCGGATCGATTTCCTTGAATATACTCGCGGCCTGTTCGGTTTCACCCCGGCCCAGATAGGCGCGGACCTTCCATATTTTGGCAAGGCTAAGGTCTGGCTCGGCTGGCTTCTTCGCTCCATCAAGATAGTCTGAAATGCTGCGTAAGGTCGCCTCGTAATCGTTCATGCTGATCAGTAGCGAGATGAATCTCAGCTGGAAGCGGGCGTTAGCGGGATAGAGAGAGACCAGTTGCTGAAGCTGAAGACTGGCTTCAGGTCTGAGTTCAGGTGTCTCGAGTAGGAGAATACTATAGATATAGCGGGCCACATCTCTGTATTGATCCCCGTCCTCGATAACATCCAGTAGATAAGGGAGGCTCCTCTCGGAGTTGCCTGAGGGGATAAACCACAAAATTTTGCTAAACATTTTGATAAAGGGGGGCAGGTTGTCAGCTACGTGATAACCAACGCCTAAATGCATTTTTGCGTCTATGAGGGAAGGGTCTCTCGCCAGAGTTGTCTCCAGATAGTCTATGCTCGCGGTGCCTCGCTTTCCTGCCTGATAATAGTTGCCCCTTAGAGCATGATGGTAGGAGAGGATAAAATTGGCCTGGCCACAGTAGTAATTGGCGATCGTGGCGAATTCCTCATTGTCGATGCGTGGCTCGCACCACTCGAGAGTTCGGTCGACATGCTCAAGTAACGCTTCATCGTAGCGTGTCTGTTTTTCATCCCACGTGAGGTGAGTGATGATGGTGTTAAGTGCGAACACATGGCCAGCCGGCTGGGCGTAGTTTTCAATCAGTTCGTTCTCGATTTTCTTGGCTGAGGCGAAGTCGCCGGAGAGCCTAAGGAGCGTGCCCTTTTTCTCGAGTGCATGTATCGATTCGTCGGCTAATGTCGAAAGACAGGTCGCAACAAGTGTCAAAAATAGCAGAGGGCGGAAGGTTAAGCGCATAGTTTGTATTTTACGTAATTTGAGGACCCTAAACATGTACCATTCAGGGTTATATCGATGACCGCCGGCGGGTTAAACGATATCCTGCGAGTTGTTAGTGGTTCAGCTGGTAGCGCTGTCGGGGATGATCCATCAGCGCTACTCATCAGCGGCGCGCTTACCAGGAGTAACCCAGCTTGAAGCTGTAGGTCTGATCCAGATCATCGACGTCACCTACTGCGCCCCCATCGTATTCGAGTTTGATTTCAAAGGCAGTCTGTAGACCGTAGAACAGAGGAAAACGCAGGCCGATGATGGTATCTACCAGCACACCATCAGTGTCATCAAAGTTAAGAACGCCTGTCTGTTCGGCATAGAGTTCTGTTCTCGGGATAATATCGCTGGTCAAACTGAAGGCCCAGTTGGCGCCGGTAAAGTCACCGTCTTCTGCAATGTCAAAACTCTCGTCTACGTACACTACGCCGATCTCGCCAGATAGTGTCAGTTGGTCGTTCTCAAAGAACTGTCGACCGATATAAGGCCCGATGGTGGTCCGCAGGTCCAGGTCTGCAAATTCATCGTGATAGAAGACCAACTGCCCGCCGAAGTAAGTTTCCGCATCCTGGTTCGAGAAACGATCGTACTTGCCACCGATACGCCACTGGTTCTTGTCCTTCTGTCCGTTTGATTCGTCGCGCTCGTACATGGCGCTGAGGATGTAGCGATCATCCAGGCTGCGCCAGGTCGACTTGGAGTCAATATCATACTCGTCGCTATCGGTGTTACCCCGTTCCATCGCCACCGCGGTGTTGATTTCGCCAAACCATTTATAACCCTCACCCAGTAACCAGGGCTCTGGATTTACAAAGGAGATATCGCCCGGCTTGAAGTAGACCGGTGTTTCACCCTCGCTGCGCACGGCGGTACCCTGCTCAGTCGAGACAATCTGTTTATCTTTATAGATGGTGCCGTCACGCATCTTTAGCGTTACAGGTTTTTCGGTTTTGACCTGTAGCACATTCTCGCTGGCGATCGTAATTTCGCCTGCAAATGGGGTCTTGAAGACAATGTGTCCGCTTTCAGAGCGCACTACCTCACCGACCAGGCGAGAGCCATTATTCATTATCAGCTCGTCGGCCTGTACGCTCACCGATACCAACGTCACCGCGAATAGCAGCGCGATACAATTCCTTGTCATCTGGGGTTTCCTTGAAAGGTAGACAAATTGGCCGGCGATTATACGGGTAAATGGTTTCTTCTTTTACCCCTATTCTACGAAAATAGGGGTAAGGGCAGCACGTACCCGTGCGAGCAGGGCAGCAAAGGCTCGCAGGGGTTCAATGTTGAGGTTGCTTGATCCCTGGACCCTTGTAGTTTGCCCATTCTCGAGGGTGTTCGACGGTTGGTGCTATAGCCGATTGACTGCCTCTTCTGACAGTGTCAGGGCGACCTCAATCCGGCTTTTCA
>JABBBA010000358.1 GCA_018607685.1 K189A clade bacterium
CACGTTGGCGATGGAGATGTCATCCGGCGTGATCCTCAGGTCAACGGTCATCTCGGTAAACCTGTCCAGGTCGAGTCGTTGCTGCAGAATAACGTCAAGGTCAGGGTGAAATTCCTGAACATAGTCCAGGCAATCCTGCTGACTGTTTACAACGGTGACGTTTCTCGCGCCTGAAAGTCCGAGGATCTTCAGCATGACCTGGTTACCGTACCTGTTCAAAAACTCAGCAACCTCACTGCCGCCGAGTTCTTTCTTGGTCGTAACCAGTGTATCGGGTACTGGAATACCAAACTCGGGCGCATGCTGCGCAAAGAAAACCTTGGAGTTCATGTCCTGGCTGATCCGAAGCTTTTCCGAATCCTCGTGAATGACCTTGTTGGATCCCGATGTGAGATACAGAGTAAAAGTTTCAGTATCCGGGATATCTTTGGCAACCGACTCGTAGAAGCCGTGCTTCGGATGGTAGTGCCAATGTTCAGCTGGAATAGTCTCTATACCCATACTTTCAAAGAAGCACGCAATGCGTTTTAGACGCTGCGGCCAGGGTGGCTGGCTGAAAGCGTCATATAGCATGAGGTGATCGTCAGGCTTTCCTATCCCAATCAGCGCCACCTGCAGGAAACCCATAAGGTCCTTCAGGGATTCGAATTCTTCGGTCTGTTTGGGCGTCAGGTTGTTTGCATCAAAGTGCAACTCAATATCGTCCGCCGACATTGCGTAGGTAGTGCTCTGGAGTATTCCTGGACCGAAATTCGCGACACGCATAGACTTTTCCTTATAGATAGGACAAATATTCGCGAAGTCGACGCGTCGCGTCAACTCACAGGCACGCCCTTCCCGATAGGATTTCTCAGGGAAGCTAGCCAATATGGCGTGCCGCTGCCAGCCTGGAATCGACCCTGCCCTCTAAGCAACGTGAACTGTCTTCTCAGCCTCTCCAGACGAGCTTCCGCTTAAGAGCGGCGAGCAGACATCGCACCAGGCTGAGAAGCCATGACGCAGCCTGCAACCTGTTCAATCTGCAACAACACTACCTAAGCAGAAGGTTATTCCAACCATATCGGCTACGGTCTTTCACAGAGTGGCATGCAGTAACAGCCAGGTAAGCGAAATCTGTGTACTGGATAGGTTCAGAATGGCAAAGTTAATTTGTCAGTACCTACTTCGGATCATTAGTACCGGCAAGGCGGTTAGTGTGGAGAGCAGCGCCGCGAGGTTTAACCAGTTTGCCAATGTTTGCCACCAGGATTGTTGCCATTCGAACGGCCGGTTAGTTGAAAACTTCGCCAGCTCATCTTCCTGATTAACCTTGAAATGATCGCCCGGACGGCAATCATTTTCATCAGGAAAGAGGTAGCAGGCAGGGTTTTTCATATTCAACTTCTCCTCCTGGACTTCGAATATCCCTCCATATCGCAAAGACTTAAGCGGGTAGTTTTCCCGCTGATACCCAAACAATGGTTGATAACAAAATCTGCTGGAACCTCCGCTTAGAAAACGGTTATCTACAAAAAAATTCATTTGACTCCTCGGTTGCGGGGAGATTTCTGTAATGTCGGGAACGCTTCCACCCTCTCGCACTCGCTGGTGGCTGTCATTAAACTCTGAAGGATCAAAACGCAAACCCTTTGTTCTATCGGCTAGCAAATGTGAGGGAACTATCAGCACCAGGAACACAATCACCATCACGCCAGTAATCAGCTGGCGCGTCTTCTGGGCTTCTACTTCGTCAACGAACAGTTGCGCCAATATAATCGGCACAAGTACCGCGAGCGGTATTAGTAGCGCAACCCACCGAACGGCGAGACCCATTTCCCGAAAATACGGCAGTGACTTCATTACCGCATCGATCTCACTGGATTCGATCGATAATATTATGGGAAGCAACGCGATCAGCGTCAGAGCCAAAACAGCCAAAAAATTTCGAAGGTTCATATTCATCAAAATTCTGGGTAGCGCGCCAATGCCCAACAATAAGAAAAGCAGAGGAATGACCGTAACGCCATATCTAAGCTCGTGCACCTGAATTAGAAATTCCTTGGGAAATTCGTTCAGAACCAACCACGGGTTCATAAACAACGAGGTAAATATAGAAAATGACGCGTTAGAAAAATTCTCGAAAATACCAAGCGACAGAGAATCTCTTGGAAACCAGCGTACAAACGCTATTGCCGCGCTGATTTTCGATACGCTCAGCAGGAATCCCACAAGTCCCGCTTGAAGCAAGCCTGTGCCCAACCTCAACAGAGACACGTTCGCCTTCATAAAATAGAGCAACGTAATGGCAGTAACGCTAAGCATCATTGGTAACAGGAAGTTTGATCCGCCGGCATGTACGACATAGGAAATCGAAATCGCCGCCAACAGCAGATGCACCCATTTTAAGCTACCCTCACTTTTCGCACTATTGATCACGAATAGCGAAATACAGGTTGTAAGGGGAAACACGTGGTAGGTGAAGTGGCCTTCTAACAACCTGAACATGTAGAACTCATTGAAAACGAATAGCCAAGCAGTGACTAATGCAAACCACTGACTCAAACCAAACGCCCGCGCCAATCCATAAGATCCTAGACCACCGAAGACTGCGAACAAAACAAAAGTAGCAAACACTGTTTGTTGTGGGTCCAGCACCAGCACTAATAGCTGTGGCACCGAAAAAAACATCACCTGGGGATCTGCGAAATACGGTAACCCTCCGCACCACGCAGGGGAAAACCAGGGAACGGCAAAGAAACCATTCTCAATCTGCCAGAAGTATCCGTACAGCAACCTCGTTAAAAAAAAGGTGTAGTCAGCGCCGACAACATCCCCAAGGAATAAAGGAGCCGCGGTAAAGATAAAAAGAGAGGCAAGGCTTAGATTTACAATGATGAACAGGAATCTAGACACCCAAACTCACACGTTCGTCACATTCAAAACATATTCCTGGTAGTGGCGTGCCGCCACAAAACCGCGTTGAGACCGATTTGAGAGCATGATAAACAATAGCAATACAGAGACGATCACACTCTGCACCAAGATAATGGACATGGAGCCGACTACGTTGGATGCCCAACCGGGGATGGCGGTGTCTGTCAGCAACCGAATAGCGATCGCAGCCACGATTCCGATGACGGCCGCAGCACTTAAGAAGAAGGAGCCAAAAAGGATGCGTAGCACCGCGATATCACCGTAAACCGAGACCGCAGAGAGCCCCAACAACACTAGCGAGCCAAAATTCATATTCGTTTTGCCGGTGTAGCGTTCGCCACGTTCTGTTGACAACATAATCAATTCAAATCTGGAACGTAGTATCGTTGCCGCTAAGTGGTTCCAAATACTCTCCTGAAAAACCAGTCGTTGAACCACTTTCTTCGGTATCAAACAAAAGTTGCCAAATCGCAGGCTTCGTCCAGTGCAGAGTCTAAAAATCATCCGATAGAGCTGATAACCCAAACGAAAGGCCCCTGACTCACTTCGCTTGTCGCGTCTAGCGACAACAATCGCCTCAGGGGATTGTTGATGCAGATCAATTAGCTCAGGAATGTATTCCGGCTTATCCTCTCCGTCC
>JABBBA010000313.1 GCA_018607685.1 K189A clade bacterium
CGATATTCGAATGCGCCTTCCCTCCTGGCCATCAACACAGAGGTCAATATTACGGACGTTGGTTTCTGACAATTCACCCATACTACCGAACGTAAGCGCGCCAACATTTTCTACACTGTTTAACTGCCCTGTTCCGGTCAGGGGCGGGAAATCTCGAAGTATGCAACCGGGAAGTTGTCCATCGTCGCATTTAGAATCAACATAGGCACAGGTATTGGAAAACCCTGAGTCACCCGGATTTCCAACCTGCACACAATATCCATTTCCAAATTCGTCATCACCGTCAGCGCCATCGTCAGCAGATTGAATGGTTACCTGGGTGCCACGCCTCATCGCCTCACTCCTCGCCAGATTAATCGCCAGCAGATAGCCGTTCACCTGAGTGGCAATACTGTTGCGCGCAATCATGCCCTGAAAGCTCGGTACTGCGATCGACAGGCTGATGCCAACAACAAGAATAACTGCCAGCAGTTCCAACAACGTGAATCCATGTGGTCTAGATGTCATTTTTTGCTCCAAACAAAGCACGGCAGGCTGCATCAACGCAGCTCGCCAAATTGAATAGTAGTTGTAGGAAAGGGGGATTTGGCCGTAAACCAGACAAAGTCCAGATTACGACCGATAAAAGGCGTCAACCAATGATGCAATGCACCAAATTAGTTCAGGGTCTGGTTTCCCCGTTGGTTGAGAACAATACAATCTCCGGTACCGCAGGCAGTTCCCACCGGTTCAGCCTGAATCGAAAATGCGGTTTTACTCAATGCCTTGTAGACGATGTTGTACTGGGTCTCGCCATCCCTGGGTGATTGTTCGTCACAAATACCAGTCGATGAATCAATGGTACCGCCACCGACATACGTAAAATCATTGGCATAGAACCGCTCCAGTGCAGATGCACAAACCTTTAAGTCGGCTACGGCCTGTGCCCGGTAGGTATCCGTGATGTAGTCCTGGTAAGACGGCACGGCAATTGCCGTTATCACACCAATAATGGCAACCGCCACCATTAATTCAATCAACGAGAATCCTTTTTCTTTATTTATCATATGCTTACCTTCTATCTGGACGGTTTATATACAGACAAGTTTAGATACTCATCTGCCCTCTTGCTACATCCGAATGATATTCGTTGAAATCTGTTCGGCCTCCAGAATATCAACCTCAAAAATCAGAGCCTGACCCGCCAGCGGATGGTTGAAGTCGACCTCTACGATTTCATCGAGTATCCGTTTGACGACGCCCGGGCGCTCCTGCCCATCCTGGTCCGCGAATGATACGACCAGGCCTTCTTCAAGCTCCATTTCGCTCGAAAAATCACGCTTCTTCATCATGTGAATATTCTCTTCATTCACCTCACCAAAACCTGCTTCAGCTGGAATTTCAAACGACTCCCGGGCACCCGCCCTGAGCCCGAACATCGCACGCTCGAATCCCGGTAACAAATTACCATCACCGACTATAAAGGTAGCAGCCTGTTCACCGGTTTCATCAATAAGCTCCCCCTCACGCAGGCTCAGCTTAAAGCGAAGAGTGACTTTGACTCCAGGGCCAATCGGGACATTATTTTCCATCGTTCACCAACCTTTCTCTCCTCGACTGCAGAATCATATCCACGATCAACAACCCGGCACCAATACTAATAGCGGAGTCCGCCACATTGAAAGCGGGGAAATAGTATCCGTCATAATAGAAAACCAGAAAATCAACGACATAGCCCTGAAGCGCCCTGTCAACGAGGTTACCCAGGGCACCACCCAGAACAAACGCCAATGCATAGGCCAGCAGCGGCTGCTCCTTGTAAATACGGTACAACCATCCGCCAATAAACAGACTTACCCCCAGGGAAACACACACCAGAAAGCCTCTTTGCCAGCCACCCGCGTCGGCCAGGAAACTGAACGCGGCACCGGTGTTGTGTAAAACCGTGAGCTTAAAAACCGGCAGAATCTCAATCGACTGGCAGTTCCCACGCACACACAATGGCAGAAGCCCGGACATGTAGTATTTAGTCACCTGATCCGCAACCAACAGCCCTGCGCTAATAGCAAAGTAGTACCACACTCTTATGCGGCTCCGAAGAAGGTTTTGGCGCCTTCAATATCGTTCATAATGGCTGCTTTTAACGCTTCTATTCCGGTGAACTTCTTTTCGTCACGGATCTTGTGCCGGAAGACCACCTTTGCCGTCTTGCCGTAGATATCCTCGGAAAAATCGAACAGGTGCACCTCAAGGATAGGTTTTAGGGTGTGATCATCAATGGTCGGGCGAACGCCGACATTCGCAACCCCCGGAAAAACTTGACCATCAAACAACATTTCAACCGCAAAAACTCCCGTGATCGGCGCAACATAGCGGTTTAACTGAATATTCGCGGTAGGAACTCCCAGCGTTCTTCCTATCTGGCGCCCATAAATGACTTTACCGGAAATAGAGTAGGGATAGCCGAGCAGACTCTCCGCCAGCTCAAAATCACCCCGGGCAAGGCATTCCCTGATACGGGTGCTGCTGACGCGTTCATTATCATGGGAGATCGTATACATGTTAATGACGTCAAAGTGATGCGACTTTCCAACATCCTGCAGATACTTAAAGTCGCCACTGCGATCAAATCCAAAACGAAAATCGTCACCCACAAAGAGCGCTGAAATCCTGATCTCCTCAACCAGTATCCTGACGAACTCCACAGCGGTCATGGTCCTGGCTTTCTCATCAAATTTAACGCAGTAAACATAGTCAATTCCCTGCTCAGAGAGCAGGTCGACCTTCTCTCGAAACCGGGTCAACCGCGCAGGGGCGTTGTATAGATCAAAAAACTCTTTCGGCTGGGGCTCAAAACAGATCAGCATGGCCGGTACGTTCAACTTGTCTGCCCGGGCCCTGACTTCTTTTAATATCGACTGGTGACCTTTGTGCACGCCATCGAAGTTACCTATCGTGACGATCGCGCCGCGATGTTTCTCCCTTATGTTGAGTAGTCCTCGAACAACTTCCATTAGCGAACCAACTGTTGGTACCTGAATCCGGTACAGAGCAATGCAGCCGCATAACTTACCGCACCAGCGAAGCAGATTAAAACGATAGTGAACATTCTTGAGACAAAACCTTCGCTGATCCAGAAGCTCATCTCCGGAAGAACCAGGTAAAGCACCAGCAACATGACGAGACTGGCGAACCCGACCTGCACAAGGAATGACATCCATCCCGCGGAAAGGCGCAGCACATCAGCTCTGAGTAGCCCGAACATCAGCAAGCCGGCATTAAGAAAGGCAGAGAGACTGGTCGCCATCGCAAGACCAACATGTTTGAACTGCCAGACCAGGGCAAAATTCAGCACAATGTTAGCCACCAGGGCGACTATCCCGTACCTGACCGGGGTACGCGTGTCCTGTCTGGCAAAATACCCTGGCGCCAGCACCTTCACCATCATGTGTCCGAGAAGCCCGGCACCATAAGCCGCGAGGCTGTAACTTGACATGGTAACGTCACGGACCGTTAGCTCTCCCTGGTAGAACAGGGCGGCGATCAGTGGCTCTGCCAGGTAAACAAGCGCT
>JABBBA010000078.1 GCA_018607685.1 K189A clade bacterium
TGCATTGATCGAGCCCCCATTCCAGAGACTTTGCAGCTCCAGATATTGTTGTTTGAGTCTAAAAGATACGCCCGCTCATTTTGATCCAGATGATTGCCAGCCTTTGCTGTAATGAATGACTTGTTCACCGTGAACTTATCGATAGTGGGTCCTGTTGGGCTTCGCGGTGGTGCCTGAAGAGATATCATTTTTGGTGCATGTGGTGTCGAACTTGTCGTCGATGGCTGATTGCTCGTGTTGGCTAGAGCAGGAACGGTAATACTGAAACTATCTGTCTGGACGGGTGCCTGTGGAGGTTCAACGGCAGTCCATTCTGATCTACCAAAGTGCAGAAATTGTGCGTTCTGGCTTTGTGGGTTGTAGGACGAAATTTGTTGTACTAGATATGGAATGATATCACCGGCGGAAATACCATAACCCTGTTTCATATTTTGATATGCTTGAGGTTTGGAATAATAACCCCGCGTGATGGCGGCCAGGGACTGTACGGTTCCGCCTGCTGTCGTAAACTGTAAAGCTTTTATAATATCATTTCCGACACTTCGCGATGGAACATACAGATGTTCACCATCTATCCCTGCACCTCTGGTTTTCGCATAATAACCAATAATTTTTTGACCCTCTGGGGAGGCAAGATAGCCTTGTAGCTTTGCGCAAAGTGCCTGTTGTTGTGGTGGACACTTTGCATCTGCATACCCGGGTTTTGTGTTTCCAATAAGAATCATAAGCGACAGCGCAAGAAGGCGGGTCATGTTACCAACTCCAGCTAAGTTTCAGATAGGCTCGAGGCCCAGGAACTTCATTAGATGCATCTTCCATAACTGGAATTCCGAAATATCCCAGAAGCTGTAAGTTGTTCTGAAAGTTGACGGTTGCGCCCAAACCAAGACTTACCAATGTGTCATTCTCTGGTCGCGTGGTTGCGTTGACTTGAGAAGAGGTGTTCTCAACATAACCAGCATCAATGAAGAAATAGGGGGTGAGGCGGTGAATATAGTCGATTATAGGGTGATAGGCATGGGCGATCTCGGCTGTCGCTGCCAGCCCGGAGTTGCCTGAAAAAGTCGCTGTTGAGTAGCCGCGTAAGAACTCTTCGCTTCCCAAGTTGAAGCCACTTGATGCCGGTGTTTTTGTGGAACCGATTTGACCAAATCCCTCTATTCGGATTTCGGTATTATGAGAGAGAGCGTGAACAGGTTGGATGTATCCCGCTCCAACGCGGAGATGCCCAAAATTTCCGTCCTTGGTATCTATAAAATCATCGACACTGCCATAACTCAGAGATATCCCGGCGGTGATGCTTTCCCCTGTTGCGCTATGATGGTTATGAAAAACAGAGATGCTGCCAAGGATGCTTTTTGTATCCCCAAGACTATCCGTTTTGTCGTCGTTATAGTTAAGGGCACTGACTATGTAGAGTGCGCTGTTATGCATTCTGACCAAAGGATAACCAGCTGTGAGTGAAGCGGTCTGTCCTTCAAAATCATGATTTGAAACGGCACCGGGAATAATTGTGACCCCAGAATTTGTTATAGCAGTTGTGGATGTACCAACGACAGATGTCTCGCTCTTTAAGTCGCCAACGCTGCCTTCCAGATAAAAACCGTCTTTTCCTAAAGGAATTTGGTATGAACCGTAGACACTTCTTTGTGCAGGTTTGTCGTCACCGCGTAAATATGCGCCCTGCAGCCGAACGATATCACCCCCAGCAAAAACGCTGTAAAAATCCTGTTGCAGGTTTATACGATTCTGTTTGAAGAGATTCCCTGGGGTGCTGTCCAGTGATACGCCTCCAAATTGTCCTCGTTGGTCCGCAGCAAGGACAAGTTCATAGGCGCCATCAGTCGGGCTGCGTTCAAAGGCAATGGATGCTGATATACCAGGTAAATCATTGATAAGTGCGAGCGCCCGATCAATGTTCTTAACATTGGGTTTTTCGCCCGTGGCCGTTTCTAAATATTCACGCGCTATCAGCTCACTTTTTCTGTCCAAGCCCACTACTGTGATTTTATCAATACGACCAAGATCAACATTGAGAATACTGTCATCGCTCAAAGCGACTGTTGCAAGTATATATCCCCTTTGTTCGAGGGCATGTAAAAGATCTGCCGCCAGTAGTTCAATGGGTTGATCAGTATCGACACTCAACCTATCAAAAATATTTTGATCAATTCCCTTGATATGAAACACTGTTTCAGCATTTGGTGATGATACGGGAATGACCCACAGCAAAACAGCCGAACAGAACGCTATTAAGAAACCCCTGAATTTCATTGCGTTTTCAACTCACTCGTCTTTTCAATTTAATGAGTTGTACAAAAAATCAGTAACAAGACAATCATCTAATTTTTAGCGACGAGCTGATCGGAGCGATGGAGCTGCCGCGCCTTTTGCTGAAACTAATATTGTTGGTATTGTCAGACTAAACCAGCTTGAGTGATCGACAGCGTTTCAGTAGCCTTTTTGAATGAAAAATCCGTTCCGCTATTTCAAGACGTCGCCCGAAGTCATCCATCTAGCTGGGATGATGTATAACCAATGACTGCTTCTGGCTAGATTCAGAAGAAACCGCGCCGGAAAATCTCGTCCGATGTTCACCCAGGAACAGACGTTCGGCGGCAGAGTTCCGTTATCGGGGGTAACCCGGACCTGTTTCAACGGCGGTCCAAAGGACCGTTGTTGACTCATAGGAGACATGAGCACTGGTAATTGGCATATGTAGATTCCATGCTCTCCTGGCAAATCCGTTGCATCTTACGTCGATCACGGAAACTCGACTTACATCATTCATCATCACCGTCAATCGAATGATATTCGGGAGACGAGTTGAAAGAGCGGAACGGGTTTTTCATCCGTCGAGGCTAAGGAATGTCGTTACTTGTCTCAATCTGATTTGCTCTGACAATGCCAATTTTTGGAAATGTACTCGTAATTTCCAGAAATTCTGGCCATTCCACACGTTCATCACTATGACATTGGGGACGATCAGGTAGGCGAAAACTTCTTGGAGAATGACGGAATGACGCAATTCTCGGGCCATTTTGAATCCGCTGGTACCGATGCCCCAAAGACGGTCTCTGAGAAGGTTTATCGGTGGTGTCAGTCTAATGTGAACCAGTCTCCGAATTGCCAAATGATTCGAATCTCACGAGGCCATTTGCCGCCACTCAGCCAACGCCGCTGATCGGTCTTGTTTGAAAGTTTCACGGTTGTTGAGATGGCGGTCGAGGTTGAAATGATTGTGGATCGAAGCGTGTATTGAGCCGAACTTTTGCAGGGTCTTTACGTCCCTGAATTTCGCCATCGCCCCTTCCCGTCTTCTGAATGGCTGATGTGAGTTTTCGGCTCGATTATTAAGCCAACGCCCGCATTCCTGGTCTGAAGAGTTCCCGATCACCTTCATGGCCGCCCGGTATGATTTCAGCTGGTCAGTTACGATCACCCTGGGCTGACCATACCGCTTCATTGCGCGCTTGATAAAGGTCAGCGCAGCCTTGCGATCCCGCCGTTTCGTGGCAAACACTTCCAGCACCTCGCCCTCGT
>JABBBA010000293.1 GCA_018607685.1 K189A clade bacterium
ATGTTACATCATCCCCAGCTCTTTCTTCAGCATTGAGACATCAGCCAGCGCTGCTTCAGAGTTCTGCTCAAGTCTGGATATTTTGCCTTCCAGATCTACCCGGCTCTGTTCGAGTTCTGTCAGCGTCTGCTTGAGTTGCGCGTCAAGATTCTGTTTTTCGGTCGTGGCGCTGTCAGCGACAGATCTTGCGGCGTTGACCTGTTGTAGAAGATCTTTTATCTGCCCCTGTGCCGCTGTCTCAGACTGAGCCCTGAATTCGGTTTCCTCTGCCAGTTTTGATTCCGCACCTGTTAGTTTCTCCCTTAGATGCTGAAGCGCGTTCTTTGATTCCAAATCCATCGAGGATTGCATTTTGGTCAGCTGAGATTCGAGTTCCTCTACCTGGGCTTTCGCTAAATCTTCCCTGGCCCGCAGCATCTTGCTCTCCTGTTCAAGACTGCTTCGTGTTGTGACAAGGCTGGCTTCAAGTTCGGTCACCCTGATCTTTGCGGCGTCTTCCGAGTTTTCTCTTGCGGTAATTTCCTTCTGCAGCTGATCCTTCGTCTGGTTGAGCTCCGTATTGACAGATTCGAGTTGCGCAAGTGTGTCTGCCTTTTCCTGCCGCCGGGTGTTTAATTGCTGGTCTCGTTCGTCTACCGCCTGTTTGAGCTGGTCGCGTAGTGTCGAGATAGCATCTTCGCTCGCCTGCAGGTTACGGGTACTTTCTGCGGATGCTGCGCTGATTCCCGAGATTTCATCTTTGAGTTTTTGGATAGATTGGTCAGCGTTCTGTTCGATATCTCTGGCGCGAGTGACAGCTTCCAGCACCCTGGCTTCTGCTTCTCGTTCTGCTCTTTCAACTTCCTCGATGGCGCGCGCTTCTGCGGCGATTAGTTCATCAATGCTCTTACCGGATGGCAGGCTGAGTTGTTGAGCCTGTACCTCGATGGCAGGCAGGCTTATCCGAACGATTGCTTCCCCTGCGTCAAAGCTCGCATCCAATCGACCGTCAAGTACCAGAGCCAGTCGACTGGCAACTCCGAACCTTACTCGCTCGCCAATATGGAGGGAGGAGTTAGGTAGTGCGGGGTTTGTTATCGCTTCAAGTTCTGCGGCGATGTCCTTCCCGGAAGGATGATAGTGAAGCTCTGTGATGAGCTGACCACTGTTAAATTCCTGATGGATTGAGATAAGGCCAGATTGCGTTCTTTCGATTGCATGCTGGAGCAGGATAGAAAGAATTCTTGCCAGCTTGTTGGCATCCAGGGATAAGGACAATGGCAGCTCATCCGAAGGCGCTGACCGCAGGCTCGCGCTACTATTAGGGTTTTCCGCCGAGAGGCGTGTAATCAGACCGTCTACCAGCGAGCGGCTATCAAATGCGAATGCTTCGACGGATTCCTTTTTTTCTTCCAGCCGGGTCAGGAACAACAGATCCTGGATAAGGTCGGTAACCGAGGTGTCGTCCGTACCCAGAATTGTCAGGCTTCTGCCGGAACTGTCATTGCCCCTTCCTTCCAGTACCGCTTCGGCGTAATCGAATATAACTTGTTGAGTTGGTGGCTCCGATACTGGTGGAGTCTCGACCCGATCTTCCCCTGAGGTTTCAGCCGCCACTGTAGGGGCCTGCCCCGCCTGTGGCTGCGGGCTCCATTCACTTCGCGATCTTTGTTGCTGGTAAAAATAAGCAAATGCTCCGGCGATGATCAGCGCGAGGCCCGCAAAGAGGTACCACAACCAGCCGGAGTCCTTGGCAGGAGGCTGATAACGGATAGCAGGAGTGACAGGGGTGACATCTGATGGCGGCACTGTGCTGGCGGGAATTTCAGCTACTGGCTTTAGATCATCCGGGGCGGGGATTGTTTCTTTCTCAGCAGAGGGCTCAGGAATAGGCTCGGCGAAGTCTTTTTCGACTCGCAGTCCACCCTCATCCAGGTGAGGGACCTGGACATCACGAATATCATTGCCAGCCGGTTCCGCGCTGTCATTGTTCTGGGTAGGTTCATCTTTAGCAACCTGATCCAAAAAGATTCTTTCCAGCTCAGCGATGCCAAGTCCTGGTTCTCGAACAATGATCCTGCTAACGGTACCCGTGCGGCGAAACCGTTCAATGACACTGAATGAAAATCCGAGTTTGTTTAGTTTGGCAGCCCTGTTTTGCGCAGCATCCTGGTTGCCAAATACCCCAACCGAGATCCTGTTGACGTATTCACCACGTCCGACATACAGGTAATCCTTAATGCCTGAGTCCGCCAGACCGCGGAGGTCATCCGATGCCGTGCTCTTGTTTGTGTATTCTCGGGTTACAACAATGAAACCGAGGGATTCTTTTGCCGCAGTGTCTTCTACCCGGTAAGGAATGCCATTGTTTTCGAGACGGGCTCGGGCTGTTGAAATGTCTTCAGCGCGTTCGAGTGGACCGATGGTCAGGCTTCCGTCGGCGTTGCTGATAGGGAATTGGTCACTCGCCGTGACGGTAAAGCTGCAGAGCAACAATGAAAGCATCCCAAACATCCAGGATGATTGGTAATGCTGGAACCTCGGTCGCGACGTCGCCATCATAAAGTCAGGTATGGATCACTTATGGCCGGACAGGATAGCTTACCTGTCGTGCTTAATCGACCCAATACAGGTGCTTACAGTGCAATCTTGAACGATTTAGTGAGGTTGGAACTCATGTTCCTTTATCTGGGTTTAGTGCTAAGGTTCAGCGCTGATTTATTCAAAGGTTTGGCCAAGATCCATGAGTGAAACTATTTCAGACGTACCTCCCTATGGTCAGGCCATCGGGATGTCTGTGCAGGACACGACGAACTCCAGACTGACCGTCAGGGTTCCCTATGCGGCGCACCTTGTTGGTGATCCAGATACCGGTGTTATACATGGTGGCGTGATCACGGCCGCGTTGGACAATGCATCGGGGTGGGCCGTGAGAGTGAGCAAAGACTGGCACGACGATCTGAGCATGGCGACCCTGGACATTCGAATTGATTACATGAAACCAGCGACGCCGCATATTGATCTGTTGGTCACGGCCGAATGCTACAAACAAACAAAAACGATTGCCTTTGTCAGGGCCGTGGCTTATCACGACAGTGAAGACGATCCGGTAGCCACATCCGTGGCAACCTTCATGATGGGTACGCCCAACCAGCCGAGGTCTTGAGTCATGCAAATTTTGAAACAACTCAGAGAAGAAGGCCGCGCAGAAGATATGCAGGCGTTGCTCGATCACATTCCATACGCGAAATTCATGGGAGTGAAGGTCGACAGGAAAGGCAATGAAGTCACGACTATTCTACCCTTTGAGGAAATGCTGATAGGCAACACAAGCCTTCCGGCATTGCATGGCGGCGCGATTGGTGCATTTCTAGAACTTACTTCGGTGATTCAACTTTTGTTTACTACGCAGTGCGAGAGACTGCCCAAGACCGTCGATATTTCAGTTGATTACCTGCGTTCCGGACGACCGGTGGAAACCTTTGGCCGTGCAGTCGTCACTCGCCAGGGCCGCCGTGTAGCCAATGTTCGTGCCGAGATCTGGCAAGAAGACCTCAAC
>JABBBA010000084.1 GCA_018607685.1 K189A clade bacterium
GATGTAGGCGCCGGGTTTTTCCTGCAGCATGTAGGCGAAATCTTCAGAACCCATTGCTGGTTTTGGATTCAGGTTCACCCGGTCAGCGCCTACCAGTTCTGCGGCGACGCTGCCGGCCAGGTGCGCTTCTATCTCTGAATTGACCGTTGGCGGGTAACGCCGTTCGTACTTGAACGTGCAACTCGCGCCGTAGGCGCGGCAGGTTTCTTCCGCGACCTGTTTCATCTGTGCTTCCAGTTTGGCTTGTACTCTTTGAGAGAAACAGCGAGTGCATCCGCTGATAGCAACTTCATTGGGGATAACGTTGTAGGCATCACCGGCGTGGAACTGGGTGACCGAGAGAACAACCGGGTCCTGCGGGTCAATTGATCGACTGACGATCGATTGGAAAGCGTCAACGATTTTTGTGCCGATAACAATCGGGTCGATCGTGAGATGGGGCATGGCGGCGTGGCCACCCTTGCCGGTGACAACCAGTTCGAAAATATCGAAGGCTGCCATCATGGGCCCGGGTTTTACGGCAAATGTGCCAACGGGCATGCCTGGGATATTGTGCATTCCGTAAACCGCTTCCATGGGATATCGGTCGAACAGGCCGGCTTCGACCATGGCGCGGCCACCACCTTCGTTTTCTTCCGCTGGTTGAAAAATAAAATAAACCGTTCCTTCAAAATCACCATGCTCTGCCAGATGCTTGGCGGCGCCCAGTAACATGGTGGTGTGCCCGTCGTGACCGCAGGCATGCATCATTCCTGCATGAGTAGACTTGTGGGCAAACTCATTTGCCTCCTGGATGGGCAGGGCATCAAGGTCTGCACGAAGCCCTATGGCTCTATTGCCTCGGCCCTTCGTCAGTGTACCTACAATACCGGTACCGGCGATCCCGGTTTCGATCTCTATTCCAAATTCACGGAGTTTGTCAGCCACGAGTGCCGCGGTTCTGTGTTCCTCAAATGCGATTTCAGGATGTGCGTGTATATCGCGTCGCCAGGTGGTCATGATGTCTTTGTCAGCAGCTAGCTGCGGGATGATGTTCATAGGATCGATTCCGTCTGTCGCATGATGATTTGTGCAAGCGTCTTTACATGTTTGTCCTGGATGTTGTGTTGTTCCAGGCACTGGTGCAGCTCGAGTATATACTCTTTGTTACTACCACTCGGTCCGGTCGAGAAGCTAATCTGTCTGGCGATATCCTCAAGAGGTGACTCGCCAAGATAGTTCGGGTTGTGTGGGTGCGCTATGTACGTAATGGCCTCTATTGTTCGACCGTCACCGAGGGTGAGTGATAACGCGGTCCTGTCATATCCACCTTTCTCCCGGTAGTCCAGGTCTTCGATGATGTTAGTGGCTTCGCCTGCGGGTAGTCGATATGCAGTACCCCAGCAACGTTCGCCCGCTGAGGCGATCAGTGTAACGACACGACCCGGAAACTCCGGTGTACCGCGATGGTCCGTTGATGCCTGCCAGAATCGCCTGGTCCAGCCATTCGCGTGACAGAGTTCACTGGTTTCAAAGTTGAACCCGGTCTTCCACATGATAGAGCCGTAACCAAATAACCAGGTCTCATTTGCCATCTAGGAGGTTTGTGCACGGGTATTGTTGATGTCATGAATGTAGTTCACCACGTCCAATATGCCGTCTTCTTTATTGTGGCCGCAGGTAAAGCGGGCGGCTTTCTGCAGATCTTCGTGACCGTTGCTCATTGCGACGCCGTGTCCAGCCGCTGTCACCATGGCCATATCATTGAGTTGATCGCCGACGGTGCAGGTATGTTCGCCTTCAATGTTCAGGTGTTCATGTAATTTCGTCAGTCCGTGCCACTTGTCTATGTGTTTAGGTGAGATTTCACAGTAAAAATGCCCTGAATCCAGATGGGGTACGACTATGGTGTTGTAGGTGCCCGGGAATCGACGGGCGATTTCGCTGGCGAGTTCGTTCAGGGCTGGCTCACTATCGAAGGATCCAGACACAAGATATTCGGGCTCCGAACCCACCAGGTCGGCCTTTTCTGCCCACTCGGCATTGTTGTTGAAATGAGCATGGGTTGCATCGTTCCACTTATTGCCGGAATCTATAATGAAGTCTGCGCCACCAAATTCATGTGCATCCCTCTGGGCAAATAAGCTCAAACCAAGCTCTCGGGCGAGTTCAGTCACGGGTGTGACATCGTAATTATCTGCGTGCAAGGTGGATTGTTCGGGTCGCTTCACAAGCGCGCCACCATTACAGACGGCGTAAACGTCAAAACCCAGGTTTTCGATCACAAATCGTGTGGTTCGATATCTTCGTCCTGTAGCGATAACCACTTCAACGCCATTAGAATGAAGGTCTTCCAGGGCATCACGGGTTGCAGGTAGTATCTGATGGTTCTCGATGGCAAGTGTGCCGTCAAGGTCCAGTGCAATCATTTTGATCAAGCAATTACTCCGAGTTAATGCTAGCTGCCTAAACGATACCGTAACTTGATCACAAACACATCGAACAGTCGATCTGTCCAGCTGTCATGTAGCAGGGTGCTGAAACTTTCCTCGGGCATATCGGGTAGATCAGACCCCCGCGTGTAGACCACAAAAAGGTCTGACAGTGGCGCGATCTCCCAGCGATAGCGAGCCTGGAACACCAGTCTGCTGATTGAAAAATTTCGACTGTCGGTAGCGGGCTCTGTGTCAGGTATCAGGGAACCGTCACCGGCCGGGACCAACCAGCGATCACGCTCGAATGCCTTGATGCCTACCCATTGCGCAGTGATCCTGAACTGCTGTTTTGCGGTCAGGAAATAGTCCAGTGCCAGTTTCGGCTGCCAGGTCTCCGCTTTGTAGGTCGTGAAATCCCGGCCGGTGTCATGGAGCAGCCAGTCAGTCCTGTTGACGTATCTCACGTCGAGTGATGCGGAGAACTGGTCGCTGGGACGCCAGGTGATTTCGTATCTGTAAACGTGCTCCTGGCCGCCGATGTCTTCCTGGTTGAAGCCTGTGCCAAATCCGTGCCGAATCTTCTTTGATTCATCGGTGGAATAAAAGGCGCCGATCTCCCAGCGAGGATCGATTTTATAGTCACCGTTTCCATCACTGTTGGTGTCATCCCAGCGGGAAGGGAAGTAGTTCATTTTCGCAAACAGGAAATGATTGTTGTGGAACCTGTGCCTGCGACTGCCGAAAATACCACTACGAACGAGCCGACCATCGGTGTTGTACTCTTGGTTTAGCAGCAATGAAGTCTCGAGGGTTTTATATCGTTTGAGATCGGACTCATTGATGTCAAGTCGATATCGTGCGGCAATTGCGTCGTTTCTGCGCAGGAAGCCAAAGTCGTTAATGTCCAGATCTTCATCGAAGTAGTCGACCCCAACGCTATGTTTAAGTCCCTGCCGCGGGGTATAGCTAACATCGACGAAAGCGCCGCTGCCACTGACATCATCAACATCGCTGTATAAAGCCTGTCCATCGACATTCCACTTGCCGTTTCCAGATAGGTAATGTCCGTCAATGCCGTGGACGATGGCACGATGGCCAATGAATGGGGCTC
>JABBBA010000213.1 GCA_018607685.1 K189A clade bacterium
CCAGATACCGACGTAAAGAACGACCCCAAGAAGGAAAACAGATAGCGACACCAGTGCGATCCGCTCACGCTTTTCTAATTCCCTGTAGTGTTTTATCAGCTCTTGAAAATATTCTCTCATGAGCCGCCGCCACCGGAACGAATCTTGATGCTCCCTCGAACAGTTCCAGCATCCTGGTTGATCGTGCCTATTTCGGCATCAAGACCCTCGCTGGTCAGTCCCTGGGTATACTTGACCAACTCCTCACTTCGCTGACCTATTACCTGCAGTATCAGGTCACCACGGCTTTCATTAAAGTTGACATTGTTCAGTGTCAGGCCAGCCTCTGGCAGTCCGCGACTCGAGGCGGAAAGGAGACTAATGAATTCATTGCCTCCTGATTCGGAACGGCCAAGATGTGCGTTCCACCTTCGGCGTAGATCGCGAACGTTGCGGTCCTTGGGAAAAACCGATGCGTATAGGGCATCGGCTTCTGCCTCATACTCGTGGGACTTTTGCTCTAGATACCAACCCTGGCCTACTAACGTTGCTAAATGCAGTGTAATCGCTATCACCGCAAGCACCGCGACTGACCGCCAGACCAATTGAATGCTGGAAACAGCTTCATCAACCTTGAACTCGCCCTGTAGCAAATTGTTCTCGAGACCTGAAAACTCACAGCAGAGTATATGGAAGCCGGATTCATTCACCGCTCGCTGACTTAAGGCGTGACCACTGGCTTCCAGTTCACCCAACTGCATCCCGGCCGCGGCAATATCAGATTCAGTACCTGACACCTTGACGGGTACGTCGGCTGTGCCGACTGACAGCACTAACGGAAGCGCAATTCGAGTCGTGGACATACCGGTTCCGTCGGGCCAACGAACATGAACGCGATCATCCTCCAGAAGAACAGCAATTTCGGTATCGCAGGGAAGCAGGTTTGCTTCAGATGTCATAAAGTCGATTTCAACGTCCAGCGCTGCGAGCCTGTCCAGCCAGTCCTGTATTCGCGATCGCTCAACAACGGCAACCTGAATCTCGTCATTGGCATTACGTCGACCTAGCGAGAAAAAACAATCCTCTACGTCCATCGCCAATTGTTCTTCGATGGCATAGGGGACCGCTTGTACGATCTGCCGATACTGTTTGGATGGAATATTGGCGATGGTAAGCAGGACGTCTTCACCGGGCGCAACAAACACAACGCGCCCGTCAAACGGTCGCTCAAGGCTCTCATTAAGCACGCTGGCAGCACCAAGACCTTCAGTTTTCTTCCGGCCGGAGGCATCGAATATCAACCACTCAAATTCATCATCCTTAAACCTTAGAAATAAGGTATCAGCCATCCGTGTTCTCCACGGTGGCTTGTTGGGGACGAAAGCTCTTTGAGAAATCACGATGGATAACCCGGATACTTCCATCCAGGGGGTTTCGATGAAGAATACTCGTCAAGTAACTGAACCGTTCCTGGTAGCGTGCGATAGTTCGAACTTCGAAAAAGGAAGATTGTACACCAAGTCCATCTGTAACTATGCCGACTCCCGCAAGTTCCGGTAACTGAAGAAACGCCTCGACTGTCTCAAACCCTGTCTCCTGCTCCTCCCTTCTCTGAACCAGCACATCCGCCGCTTCGAAGGACAACTGTGGCGCAAGGGCTTGCAGTATGTATGGAGACGCTGTGTTTACATTCACCAGGGACCGGGCATCCGGCAGAGCGGTAAAAAAGGGAATAATCTGCTGCAGTATCTCTTGCTCTAGCCCCAGTAACCCAAGCTCCGAAACATCCTGCATCATGGCATTCCCCGTCCTGTAGGGTGGCTCATAACCAAGATATTCGAAATCTTCCGCGCCTGCGGGTCTCGCACCGGTATCAGTGTCAATCCAGTCCTGTATCCTGTCGGTTACTAGCGGGTCAACGCCGACTGCAGAAAGCAGGTTCACCAGTCTTTGTCGGGCAACACCAACCAGCGCGTTTTCACTGGATAACGAATTGACGTTAAACAGACCCTGCAAATCCGCGATCTGCAGATTCACCTCACCCTCCTCAAACTCGAAGTGCAACTCAGGGCTTGCCCATGTTTCAGTCAGGTAATCCCGATTCTCGCCCTCGGCGTAATCCTCCTGAAGTATCTGGCGCGCAAGTTCCTCACCCCCCAGAGCATATTGGCCTGCCTGGCCACGACTTAGAAAGCCGCGGGTGATATGGATGGAGCCCTGCTGCTCCTGCACCATAGCGACGGCCATCACCGTCGCTATCGCAACGACCAACAAAACCGTCACCAGGGCTACGCCGGATTGTTTAGCGTTCATCTTGCGCATCAGGGTTGTCGTCGGAGTTGTTGGCAGGATTATTGTCAGGGCTGTTGTCAGAGCCGTTGTCAGGATTAGTGTCATCTCGATTGCGAGATTCGCCGCCTGATCCGGCCAAATAGGGTTCAACCATCTGGAACAACCGATAGCTATCACCCAGGGCATTGGTGGTAATGATTACCTCCATCGCAAGGGGAACAGCTTCCCCCTCGTCTTCCAGAGTGAAGTCGCTTTCTATCCCTTCCTCGTCACCTGTAAACCCGGTAACGCGAAAATCGGTGACGCCTTCCAGTAGTAACTGGGAAATCGGCTCAGAATCCTCTGCTCGGTCCAGAACTTCCCAGAAGTGACGGGTCAAAGTCTCCTCTTCGAAATCAAGACTGTAAGCCACTCGTTGTAATCGACTTCTTTGCCGACCCACAGGGTTACTCCAGCCCCTGCGCGTAAATTCGATAATGTAATCTTCATTATCAAAAACAATTGGCGGCTGGAGATCACCGTACTGATCCCTTATCGGTCTGGGTGCAAACTGGTTGAAGTCACGCTGGATAATCGAATAAGTAAGATTCAGCCCCATAAACGCATCGGCACTCGATCGCACCCGTTCATGACTGCCGGCAACCGATTGCAGCATCTGATAAGCACCGAGTCCGAGCGTCGCGAAGATCGACATAGACACCAGAAGCTCTAACAGTGTGAAGCCAGCGCTTTTTTTCCTCCAGACTTTTTTCTCCTGCGCCTGATTCATCAGTATCGCCCCAGAAATCCAATCAACCTGGCCTTGGCGTCTTCCTGATTTTCCCTATAGACACTAATCACGATTCGACGCACATATTCGTTTTCGGTCACTTCTACGGTTGTCTCGACATCCCAGGAGGTGTCACCCATGTCGACGACTTCGCGAGATGTGCCACTGTTTGGATAGTTCTCGTCACCGCGGGTTAGCATTCGCAGATTGGTCATTTCATTCTGTGCCAACCACCAGGCGATGGTGCGATCCTCCAGCATCCCCGACTGCCTAAGACTCATCGTGGTATTTTTTACCAGCGCAACGGAAACGACCGAGAAAACAACCAGGGCGACCATCACTTCAATCAGCGTGAAACCCAGGTTTTTTTTTCGGTGTTCAGTCGAAAAAGTCATCGGGTTCGATTCCCTTTGGTAAAAAGGTCATTCGACCAAACAAATCCCAGCGCAAGGTGTAGAGCAGATCGCCCGATCGTTCGTCGATCC
>JABBBA010000312.1 GCA_018607685.1 K189A clade bacterium
GGTTTGTTTTTTATAACCTAACTTCGTTCAACTAGACTCAATCAGGTTAGGGTTCATCCAGGGAGACAATCAAAACTTCACCCTTCCAGCGCTCTCCGGAATTAAGTACCAAAAACCGATCGCCGAGTCCGTAGGCCCGGTAGGCTCGCCCAGCAGAGGCGATCGGAATGATAATCCTTTCATTGAGATCAGGGCCGAGCAGGACGAGATCCTCCGTGTCGGCTATCGGCTCGGGGCCAGTTACATTCGTACTACGCGCTATGTAGACATCCGGAGCACCATCTCCGTTAACATCCGCCATCGCCAGGCTAATCATTGAGAGTTTCTTCTGCGACACTTCTTTCGCGGGCAGGTCGTCACGACCCACGTGACTGAAAGCTAATCGCTGATAGGGTGCGGTGTGATCGCCGGAGTGGAAATAGACTCTTAGCTGACCGTCACCATTGAGCACCAGCAGGTCGGTTAGCGAGTCGCCATTGATATCGCCGAGGTCTATGTCTGACCACCAAAGCTTCGGGTTAGGCAGTACAAGGTGTACGTATACTTCCTCACGCAGACTCAGGAACAGTGAACCGCCACTACCCGGCCTGCACAACAAGACATCATCGAGCCCGTCCTGATTGATATCTTGTGCGTTAAGACAGCGCTGGCCTTGCGTGCCTGTGAGTGGACTCGGTACTCGTTTAAAAAGACCAGCCTGATTAAGGAATACCGAGTTCTCGTTCAGGGCTTCGTCTTCGCGCGGACCCCAGGTTGTAACGTAAAGGTCCGGATACTCATCCCGGTTAAAACGGAAGAACTCAACCTGTCGACCTCGCGCTGTGGGGTCCAGTGCGCCATGGTCTTCTGTCACCAGTCTAAACTTCCCCTGAGACTCTCCGAGAAACAGCTGGTTAAGGCCTTCACCGGTTCCTTTGACTGCGCCTTCGGTACAATAGACATCGGTGTGTCCATCAACATTCACATCATCCGCTGCACAGGCGTGGCGATCCGCTGAGCGTGGGAAGACAAATTCGGAGGGTACAAAGGCCTCCCCGTCCCGGTAGTACACGCGATCTATCGGCGCCTGGGCGTGTCCATTGAGCATGAAGTCCAGTGCACCATCCCTGTTAAAATCGTACACAACGGCTCCCCACGTCAATTCCTTGCGTGTATCGATAACCTCCAGCCTTAGTTTAGGCGGGTCAGGGGCGAGTGTTTTTTCCGGAAGCTGATCTGAATCACAGCCAACAAGCAACATGCATCCCAGCAGTGCCGCGACGAATGTGAAGCCATGTAAAGTTCTTACGCTGATAGTTGAAATTCTCTTTTTAATACGGGGCGCTCGAGTGGGCAGTATACAGCACACATGTCGAGCGGCTTTAGAAACAGGTCAATGTCCAGAGATTCACTGGGCATGGTGGCACCTCAACTGAAGAATATCTGAGCGGGTGACTATCTCGACGAGTTGATTCCTCCAGAGCCGATCAGTAACTGTTGAGCTAACTGCAGCAGATTTGCTGCGAGCCAATAGAGGACGAGCGCTGAAGGGAACGAATAGAAAAGTGCAAAAAACAATCCGCCCATCACCAGTCCATTCGTCAACCGACTCCTGTCCCAACCGTCCCGTGTATAGATGGCTGATAACAGCGTTACGATGCCGAGCGCGATGGGCAGTAAGTTGACGTAGCTTCCGAAGTAGGGGATCGGCAGGTTCGTCGCCATCAGTCGGTCGGCCATGGTCAGATCGTTGATCCACAAAAACCCTATCCCATTTAACTCAGAGACATTTCCCAGAATATTGAATAAAGCGACCAGCACCGGTATCTGGATGGCAATGCCTAGTAGACTCTTGAATGGTGCACCGTGCTGATAGTGTTGCAGGTCATAAATCTCGACTATCTTTTTACTTTGCTCAACCCCTGTGTACTTCGATTTAGCTTCAGCCAGGAGTGGTGCGATCCGTGCCTGCTGTTCTGCAGCAAGATCCTGATAGTGAATCGCGTATTGGGTAATTGGATAGGTGACGATTTTGACCAGTACCGCAAGAACAAGGATGGTGGCCCCCCAGCTTTCTGCCAGCGAGAAGACGAGTTCCATCAGCGCCCAGATCAACAAACAGAACCAGCGAAACCAGTCCCATAGGTCTACAAAAATCAGCTCTTCGAGCCCGTACAGCGCTAGAGCAGAAGAGGTTCTGGGTACCTGAACTAATTCAAATTGATATTCCTTCAGAGTGTCAGTCGGAGTGAATATAAGGGCCTGGTCAGACAGGGTTGCTGACAGGCGGCTATCAGGAGATTTGAGGGCGATGACCAGATCTTTTTTAGCAAGCCCGGTCCAGGCCGACCCGATTATCACCTCCGCATCCTGACTGATAGTGCGGGCACCGGACTCATCGACGACAAAGGCTTCGGTCTGGACAAACAAATCGGCGCCCCATCCGGCACCATGTTGTCGGCTACTTGTATCGTTTATAGGGAGAGAGAAATCCACGTTTAAGCCCGCCCGATCCTTGAAGGCGAAAGTAATAATCGCTGGCCCAAGTTCCGCCGAACCGTCACGAGTGGGCAGGTAGGATGTGGTTCTTTTTACCTCGATGCCGTCTTCTGTGATCGCGGTGGACTTTACCGATGAGTCTGCAGAAAACCTCACGATCTGCCCGTTAACCGACACGACGATCAGGTCATCCTCAGCGGCCATAGAAACAGCAGGGAAACAGGTTATAAAACAGAATGTTAGAAGCACTTTTAGCATGCGGGTAGCCATCTTGGTTGACTGTTGTAAGGATGTTTCTATAATTTGCACTTCCGTCCTCATGCGAAACCTGAACTTGAACCGACTCATTTTACTTTGCGCCAGTCTCGTCTACGCTATCCCGGTTTTTGCCTATATTGATCCAGGCACCGGTAGTCTTGTCGTTCAGAGTGTTATCGGTGCCATTGCAGCGATCGGGGTCACCCTCAAAATCTACTGGCACAAATTGAAGGTCTTCTTTGCGAAAGAGGAACAGCCGACCAGTGACTCTGACAATGACAATAAAGAAAGCTGATTACTTTCTTTCCAGCAGATAAAGCGTTCGTTCACTACCTTTTATTTTCTCTGAAGCAACAGTGTTGAAGTGATTCTGGAACGCGGTTTCGAATCCAGATTCATCATAATCCTTGAAAATATCTTCGCGTGTTGCCAGTAGCCTTTTAACCTGCGAATCAGCTTTGGGAACGAATTCGATAATCAGGCGCTGGCAACATTTACTGAAGAACTCACTGATTGAACCCAGGGGTACATTATTCGATATCGCCAGGTGATGGATTATCGCAAGAGCGATACCTACATCAACCTGCTGCCGATCTATGAATGATTCTCGTTCCTGATGCATCCATCCCAGACCGGGGCTCGGGTTAGATAAATCCAGAACAAGGGGTAGTAGGTTCTCCTCTTTTAATGCTTTCACCTGCTGATAGTTTTTCTCTACCGCCACTTCATCAATGTCGAAGGCGAATGTCTGGTAGCCCATTTCTGATGCGAGGCGGATGAACCGA
>JABBBA010000414.1 GCA_018607685.1 K189A clade bacterium
AGCCCCTGCCGATACGGATGATACTGTTACGGGTCAAATTCTGACAGGGTTCCCTGCGGGCACCGTGGTTTCGGACGGGCATGGTCATTCAGTGACGGTATCGGGACCGGCGGAGCCGATTGACGTTGCGGGATGGACGTTGGCATCGCTGCAAGCGGTTCCACCAGGCTCATTCCACGCCAATATGAATGTCGGCTACATGGTGACCACAACCGGTCCGGACGGTGCTTCCGCGACGGCGATGGACTATACGCCGGTCATCCTCGATCCCAGCCAACCCGTTCCCGATGCGATCATCTCAGGGGATGATCGCGGCACAACTCCCGATGACGACACTGCGATTAGCGGAACATTGACGATCACCGACATCGACGCCAGTCAGGTGCACTTTATTGCACAATCGGCGGTAGGCGGTCAGTTCGGCACGTTCGATCTAGATGCGGACGGCCACTGGACTTACACCCCCGACGCTCGAGCGGATTCAATTGCCAACGGTCAGAGTCCGCAAGAGACCTTCACGGTCCACTCAGCTGATGGTACTGTTCACAACGTTACGATTACCATAACTGGCACCAACGATGGCGCTGTGGTCGGCGGCACAGTCACTGGTGCGGTGACGGAAGAGAGCACACTACAAGCCAGCGGTCAGCTCACCATTACCGACGTAGACAGTGGTCAGGATCACGTTCAGGCCGGCGACCTTGCAGGGACATACGGCACACTGCATCTGGCTGCCGATGGCAGCTGGACCTATGATCTGGACAACGGCAACGCCGCCGTGCAGGCCCTTGGTGACCGGCAGACACTCACCGAAACAATCACCGTCAGGTCGGCCGATGGTACGACCCAAGACATCGTCGTGACGGTCAACGGCACCAATGATGCGCCAGAAGTAACTGCCACAATCGGCAACGAGCTCACACTTGATGGCAGCATGACTGCTGCTACCAAGAGTTTTACCGAAGCGGATATCTTGCAATTGGCAGGTGCAACTGACCCAGATGGACAAGCACTGCATGTCTCGGCCATCAATATCGATCCATCATATGGAAGTTTTGCCAAGGATGCTGCCAGTGGCAACTGGATCTTTACCCCGGCCGCAGGGGCTAACGTTCTTATTGACCCCGATGTCGAGATTCAGGTTAGTGATGGTCAGGATGAGACGACGGCGCATGGCAAGTTGGTTATTCCAGTGCCGCAGTTACATATCACCACGGTCGATAATTCACTGGCTGTTGAAATTGATTCGCGCGGTGGTCATCACGTTCACGGGGATAACCATCCTGGGCAGGGCAACAGGTGGCAGACGGAAGCTTACGAAATCACCTCGGGTGACGTCACGGTGCATGGCAGTGCCGTTGGTGTGGTCGATGGCACCACGGTCACCATGCACATGCTCGACCTTAAAAACCCGAGTAATACCATTGACGTCACTGCGACAGTGCACAATGGTCAATGGAGCGCTACTGTCGACCATAGCCAGCTTGACAGGGTCACCGGTGATCATGATTGGCAGGTAACGGCGCAGGCGCCTGATGTGTTTGGCCATGTTGTCCAAACATCCACCGAAATTATTGACCAGGGTACTATCACGCAAACTATCGCGGAAGGTGCTGCCTCGCTGCAGGTTGATCTAACCGAAGGCGCGACCGGTCTGAGTGTTGGTAATTTGATGTATTCCACTGATGGTCAGCACTTCCACCCGAGTGTTCCGGGTGGCTTTGTGCTGGCTGCTGATGGTGTCACTCTGCAGGTCGATCCTGCCAATGCTGCGTATGATCATCTGGAGGCTGGCAAGGAAGCGAAAATTTATGTTCGTTACCAACTTTCAGAAACGGTTGATGGAACACGAGAAGCTGTTACCCAGAATGCTGTCTTTACACTGACCGGCACCAATGATGCGCCAACGGTTACGGCATCCACGCTCAGCGGTACCGAAGACACCGATCACACCTTCTCCGCAACAGATTTTGGTTTTACCGACGCCGATTCCACCGACAGCCTCGACCACGTCACCATCACAGACCTGCCCGACCCCGCAGAAGGTGCGCTGACCCTCGATGGTCACGCGGTCGCCGCAGGTGAGGAGATTACCGCTGCGGACATCGGCAGGCTGGTGTTCACGCCGACGCCCGATTTTCATGGCAACGTCGATTTCAAGTATACGGTCAACGACGGCCATAGTGACTCGGCTGAAGCAACCGGTACGCTGCATGTGGCCAGTGTCAATGATCTACCAACTGTAACGGCCACCACAGGCTCTGCGGATGAGGACACGGATCTAACCCTCACCAAGGCCGATCTGCTATCCGGGGCCACGGATGCAGATCACGATACGCTGGATGTCCATTCCGTAAGTGTTGATCCGGCCCAGGGCAAAATCACCGACAACCATGACGGCACATGGACCTTTCACCCGGTTGCCAATTTCAAGGGTGATGCGGCCATCTCCTACACAGTGAACGACGGCACTGCAGACGTCGACAACCATATGACGGTCGCTGTGCATACTGTCACTGATGCGGCCACGGTGAGTATGACCATGACGGCGGAACAGGATGTGATCCTGACCGGCTCAACCGGTACGGGCAGGGTTCAGATCAATAACATCAATGCCCCTCACGACATCACCGAATTCACCATGGAATTCACCGTGCTGGGGCAACACGTTGCCAATGCAGGTTCAACCGGGCCTGTTATTGTCAACATGGGAAGCTCGGCCAACAACAATATTCTTTCGCTGTGGAATCCGGCCAGTATGAAGATCGGCGGTGCGGGCGATTTAGATACCGGCATCGATCTGGGTGACGGACACTCCCATCGCATTACCCTCACCTGGGATTCTGCCAGTGGAATCCTGACGGTGTATGACAATGGCCAGCATATTGTTGACGTACCCGACTTCCACAAAGGTGGGTCCATTCCTGCGGATGTTTATACCGTCCTGGGCGGCAAGATGAATGATCCCAGCACCCATGGCGACTTTCGTGCCGGAGAGCATTATGACGGTCAGATTTTCAACACCGCTCTGGCAACCCATGCCTTAGGTGCGGCTGAAATTGCCAACGCACCCCTTGCTTCACAGCTTGATAAAACCACCGGGCTATTGATCGATATCAGAAGTGTGGGCGGCCATTTTGTGGATACCACCGGCCATATTCAACATGTCGAAGATCATGGGCTCACCCACAGCACCACCCAGGTTGATACCAGCCTCGCGCCGCCGCCACCCGGCAGCATCCTGCATCTGCATCCTACTGCTACCCCAACGGACAGCGACGATCGCGTAATAAAGATGGAACTCACCGGACTCCTGAAGGGAACGGTTTTAGATGACGGCCATGGTCACACCCACATCATTACCGGACCTGGCGATAGAGTAGATATCTCCGGATGGAATCAGGGTGATATTGCTGCCCAATTACCTGCAGGCGTTATCCGGAACATGAATGTCGGGGTCATCGCGACCACAGAAGGTCCGGATGGATCCAGGGAGTATCACAC
>JABBBA010000232.1 GCA_018607685.1 K189A clade bacterium
AACACCCTCCATGAATTCACTGATACAACAATTCGACGGCGCACTACGCGCATTAAACGGTGTTGGCCAGCCGACCAGGCCCAGCCCTGCTACCTCCGTTGATGAACATCCTCTAAGCGAATCGGAGCGGCAGCTTTCTGCACGACTAATGCGGGTAAACCACTGTGGTGAAATCTGCGCGCAGGCACTTTACCTTGGCCAGGGGCTCACGAGTGGCGATGCGCGTATTCAGGAAACGATGCAGCGGGCCGCAATGGAAGAGACCGATCATCTGCTGTGGTGTGAGGCGCGACTGAAAGAACTGAACACCCATAAAAGTTACCTGAACCCAGTTTTCTATACATTAAGTTTTTTCAGCGGCGCTGTTTCAGGTTTTTTAGGTAATCGCTTCAATTTAGGCTTTGTCGCAGCCACTGAAGAGCAAGTCATTCAACACCTGGATAAACATCTCCAGGAACTTCCTTCCGAAGACAAGCGTTCGCAGGCAATCCTTGAACAGATGAAACTTGACGAAGATCACCACCGAACAGATGCGCTAAGCCGAGGCGGAATGGATTTTCCAAAACCCTTCAAGAACATCATGACAGCGGTCAGCAAGGTTATGACCCGGACGACTTACTGGGTCTGATTCTCACTTCCCGCTATAGGTTTGTGATAGATCATCTGGACTTTTATACCGGACGGATCCAGGCAATAAAAACTTCGCGCGCCATCGCGGTGGGTTCTGGGCTCCGTGAGCATTTCCACCCCATGGCCACTTAGAAAGTCATACCACTCATCGATCTTCGCCATGTCATTGATAAAAAAACCGATGTGGTCCAGCTGGCCCTGATCCCGCTTCCCATCAACACGATGAAGAGCGAGGTTATCGTTTCCACTGGTCAGGTATACATTATCTTCATCGGGACGCCACTCTACCTCCATGCCTAACAGTTCGGTGTAAAACTGTTCGCTGGCAGAAAATTTCTCAACGAACAAAGCCACGTGGCGCATGCCATTAGTCGGACCGGGTCGCTTCATTACTCGATCAGCTCGTAATCATGGGTGATGTTCACTCCACCCCGGCCCAGCATGATGGACGCGGAACAGTATTTTTCGGCAGACAATTCAATCGCTCTTTTAACCTGGGCCTCCTTAACGCCTGCACCCTTTATGACGAAGTGGATATGAATATCAGTAAATACGCTTGGCACCTCATCGGCACGCTTCGCCTCAACGTGTGCGATACAGTCTTCAACGGGCTGACGAGACTTTCGAAGTATTTTCATCACATCAAAGCTCGCGCAACCACCCAGGCCCATCAACATCATTTCCATGGGCCTGAGGCCAATGTTCCTGCCACCCTCTGACTCTGGGCCATCAATGGTGACCGTATGCCCACTGCCTGATTCCGCAAGAAACATCACCTCATCAAGCCATCTAACTGTTGCTTTCATAATTTCATCCCGACTCTTCGCCTAATACGCCCCAAAATTCCGGACAATGAAGCATAACATTTTTCGTCACAACCAAGCCGTGTTCCTACCACGTAAATGAGGTTGTATTACTATCTTTCGAGTCGTAACCTAACGCTAAGTAATGCTAATGATCACCTCATGGTAAGCCTGACACTCAGTAATCCGGCGCTCAAAAATATGGACGAATTCCTGTCGTCTGCACATAAGCGTCGTTATCCTCGTGGAAGCACCATTATCTTCGCCGGTGAAGAAAGCGATTCCATCTTCTACATCACAAAAGGTTCCGTCACTGTCATCATCGAAGATGACAATGGGCGGGAAATTATCGTGGCTTACCTCAACGAAGGTGATTTCTTTGGCGAGATGGCAATGTTTGGCGAAGGCACAAGAACCGCCTGGATCAAGGCCAAAACAGAGTGTGAGGTCGCTGAGCTGGGATACCAGAAATTTATCGAACTCAGCCAAAGAGATACCGGCATGCTCTATGAGCTCGCAACCCAATTGGCTGACAGACTAGGGAAAACCACGCAGAAAGTTGGAGACCTGGCGTTCCTGGACGTAACCGGTCGTGTCGCTCGAGCGTTGCTGGACCTAAGCACGGAACCTGATGCCATGACACATCCTGATGGAATGCAAATCAAAATCACGCGTCAGGAAATCGGTCGTATCGTGGGATGCTCACGAGAAATGGTTGGCCGGGTACTGAAGACACTGGAAGAACAGGGACTGGTTACTGTGAAAGGTAAAACGATGGTGGTTATCGGAGCTCGTTAGGTCGCTCAACAGATCAGGAGAAAAGACGCTCCAGCGCCTGACCAGGATCAGGTTCACGCATAAATGCTTCGCCAACCAGAAATCCGTAGACGTCGTTCGATAACATCAGGGCAATATCAGCCCGCTTACCAATACCGCTTTCAGTGATAACAACAACTTCTCTGGGCATCTGGCTCAACAAATCCAGAGTCGTATTGAGATCCACCTCAAAGGTTTTAAGATTCCGGTTATTAACGCCAATCATCGCCGGCGACAAGGTTAGTGCCTTGTCCAACTCCTCTTTGTTATGCACTTCCACCAGAACATCAAGGCCAAGACTAACCGCCAGGTCATAGAACTCATGCAGTTTCTCGATATCCAGAATAGCGGCAATCAGCAGAATGCAATCCGCACCGATCGCTCTCGCCTCGTAAACCTGATAAGCCTCAACAATAAAATCCTTGCGCAACACTGGCAATGAACTACTGGCTTTCACCATTTCAAGATACTGGTCTGAACCCTGGAAAAAGTGAACATCGGTCAACACGGACAGGCAAGTTGCCCCTGACTGTTCATAACTTTGCGCGATTGAGATTGGGTCAAAGTCTTCTCTAATCACACCCTTCGAAGGTGATGCTTTCTTTACCTCCGCTATAATGGCCGACTGCTTGCCGCGAATTCTCTTTTTTAGCGCGCCCACAAACGATCTTGGCTTGTGCTGTCGACGAATCTGCGCCTTGAGTTCATAGACAGGCACCTGCATACGTCGCTTTGTTACTTCTTCGTGTTTTCGTTCGACGATCGTTTCAAGTATGTTTTTTTCAACCATGACCATTCAAATCCATCTGTTTAGTTTTGGCACTAGCTTCAAGTCAAGCTTTCCGTAATAAAACTGGTACTGGCAATCTATACTGCGTCACCCAATTGCACGGTGAAATCAACGAACTCCTTCAACTTTTCAGTTGCCAGTCCGCTGCCTATTGCATCCTGCGCCATCCTGACGCCGCTCTCTAGATCAATAGCCTGCCCTGAGACATAAATAGCTGCACCCGCATTCAAAGCGACCATGTCACTGGCGGCCTCGAACTTTCCATTTAGAGCTGCTTTCACCATCTCCAGGCTCGTCGCTGCGTTGTCTACCTTAAGTGAATCGAGCGAACCCCTGGTCAACGAAAAATCTTCAGGGCATATGACATATTCAACAACATCGCCATCTTTGAGTTCTGCCACAGCTGTCTCCGCCGCAATACTGATCTCATCCAGCCCGTCGGCAGAATGGAC
>JABBBA010000363.1 GCA_018607685.1 K189A clade bacterium
GGACTTATGTCACTGGGACTGAAACGTGGTGACGTCTGTTCAATTGCTGCGGAAATTTGCAAAGAATGGTTGTTTGCTGACCTGGGAATCGTCTGCGCCGGTGCCATTACCAACGGCGTCTATCCAACCGATGTGTCAAACCAGGTGGAGTACCTGGTAAATGACAGCGGCACCCGATTCTATTTCGCCGAGGACGAAGAGCAGCTGGACAAGATCCTCGATGTTCGGGACAACACCCCCTCGCTCGAAAAAATTATTATCTTCGACATGGAGGGACTCCGGAAGTTTGAAGACGATATGTGCATCAGTTTCCAGACACTGCTCGAGCTGGGCGAAGCTTATGAAGCTGAGCACCCGGAGGCCTGGATCACGTCGATCAATGCCTCGGATGCGGAAGACCTGCTAACACTGACCTACACATCGGGAACTACGGGACGACCAAAGGGCGCGATGATCAGTCATCGCAACATGCTTTACATGATGATTACGCTACAGCGGGTTTGCGGGATTCTTGAAAGCGATGAGCAGGTCGGGTTTCTGCCACTCGCCCATGTTGCGGGTCGGATGTTCTATACATTCTGTACGATAGAAGCGAACTCTGTGATCAACCTGGTGGAAGATGTCGAAACCGTCACACAGGATCAGCAAGAGATCGCACCTTCCATACATTTCGCGGTTCCCAGAGTCTGGGAGAAGCAATACAGCACCATCTCGATCAAGCTGAAAGAAGGCACCGCCCTGGGTCGATGGGCGTACGATCTTGCGATCAGGACAGGCTCCGCCGCCGCCACTTACCGAAAGGCAGCGCAACCCGTTCCTTTACTGCTGCGCGTTGCGGCTTTTGCCGCCGACCAGCTTGTATTAAAAAATATCCGGCGAGTGCTCGGTATCAACGAAGCCCGATGGCTATCAACCGCTGCAGCCCCGATTGCACCCGAACTGATCGACTGGTACTGGTCCCTCGGAAAGCCCATGTATGAAGTGTACGGGCAAACGGAATGCTCGGGCATTATTACCGCCAATGAACCTGGCTACTTAAAAATCGGCAGCGTGGGTCGAGCGGCACCGGATGCGGCAGTCGTGCTATCGGATGAGGGCGAGGTACTGCTGAAGAGCCCGGGCGTTATTCGGGGCTATTGGAAGAACGCTGAAAAAACCGCCGAAACGTTCAAGCAGGGCTGGCTGTATACCGGGGACGTCGGACGAATTGACGAAGATGGCTATATCTATGTCGTTGATCGCATCAAAGACATCATCATCACCGCCGGCGGTAAAAATATTACGCCGAGTGAAATCGAAAACCAGCTGAAATTTTCCCCCTTCATTTCAGATGCGGTGGTGATCGGGGACAAACGTCCCTACCTGTCCTGCCTCGTCATGATCGACCAGGAGAACGTGACCAAGTACGCGCAGGATCTCGACGTACCATTCACTAACTACACCAGCTTATGTCACACTGAAGCCGTTAAGGATCTGATCTGGGATGAGATCGAGAAGGTCAACCAGAAGTTTGCCCGGGTAGAAACCATCAAGAAGTGTCGCCTGATCGACCAGCTACTGGATCCGGAAGATGAAGAACTGACACCGACCATGAAACTCAAACGAAAAGTCGTCAACGAAAAATACGCAGGAATGATCGATGAAATGTATTAATGCCCTCCCTCTTCTAATCTCACTATTGGCACTCGCCAGCTGCGGTGGCGACAGTGCACAGGAGAACGCTTCCGGCACAGATGCTGAGACGCCGTCAACGACCCAGGGCGTGACAGATTCAGAGATTGTTCTGGGTAGCCACACCGACCTGTCGGGCCCGGTCGCGATCTGGGGCGTTGGATCAATCAACGGCGCACGAATGCGTTTCGAAGAAGTGAATGAAGCAGGTGGCGTGCATGGTCGCCAGATCAAGTTCGTCGTTGAGGACACCCAGTACCAGATTCCGAGGGCGATCCAGGCTGCAAATAAACTGATCAACCGCGATGAAGTGTTCGCCATGGTACTGGCCCTTGGAACACCTACCAACAATGCCGTACTCACCCAGCAACTGAAAGCGGGTATTCCGAACATGTACCCCCTGACCGGTGCACGCAGCATGGTTGAGCCCTACCATGATCTCAAATTTGCGCAGCGTGGTATCTACTACGATGAAATCAGGGCCGGCGTGAAGTACTTCCTGGAAGAAATGGGTAAGCAAAGGCCCTGTGTCATCTATCAGGACACGGACTACGGACAGGAAATTCTTGAGGGCGCAGAAGATCAACTTAGTGAGATGGGTCAGACGCTGGTTGGTGTTTCTGCTCACAAACCCACCGAATCCGAGTTTACGGCCTCTATCATCCGACTTCGTAACGCCCAGTGTGATGTTGTGTTTATGGGTACGATCCACAGAGACACTATCCTGATTTTGGAAACCGCGAGGAAGATGAAATTTGACGTCGTTTTCGTCGGCAACAATGCCGCCTACGGGCAGGTCATCGCAGAACAGGAAAGCGGTTCCGGCGAGGGTTATCACGCCTTTGTCCATATGGCGAAGCTTTACCGGGAAGACGGCCTACCGGACGCGGTTAACCTCTGGTGGGATCGCTATGAGGCACGTTTCAATGTCGAGCCTGGCATCCCTGCCATGGAGGGATACCGGGCGGCGGATCTTGTGGTCACCGCACTTGAGAATGCGGGCCCGGACCTTACCAAAGCCAGTTTCCTGGCGGCGACCGAAGCGATCACAGACTACCAGGATATCTTTGGATACCGAATCCAGTTCGGTCCTGGAGATCACAAGGGCGTGAGCGAATCGCTACTATCCGTGGTTGAAGACGGCAAGTGGAAGACGCTGGCGACCGCCATCTCCTATTAGTCGAGGCTAGCCCCATCAGCATTTTTCACCGATCAATTGGCAACCTGATTATTCCATTTGCCTTCCTGATCGCTGTATCGGTTATCGCCTTAAACCTTCGGCTGTTACCCACGCCTCCCGATACGCTCTGGCTACTTGGCCCGAGTATTGCGCTCACGATCTCTGGCACCCTGGCGTTATCCTACAATCGGTCCAGGGTTTTCTTTGCCTGTATTATCCTCGCCTTTTGCCTCTGGCTACACGGGCAGGAGATGAACCCTGACTTCAAGGAACTGATTATCGCAGGCTTCGTTCCACTCAACTTCCTGTTGATCTGTTTCTTTCGCGAGCGTGGCGTTTTTACCTCCCATGGCTTGATCCGGCTGTTCTTTATTACCTGGGAAATCGCACTCGCCATCTATCTCATCGAACGAGAATGGATCCTGCCCGGTTTACTGATCGACCCTATGGGAGATCCTGTCTCGCTTATTCTTCAATACTCACCCTTTAACCAGGTGGCCAGCCTGTTATTGGGTATCTCCATTCTGGGCTGCATTATCCTGGTGGGATTCGACAGCACCCCCATCACCCAGGGGCTCACCACGGCCATCGCTGGACTGATTCTTGGTTATGTCCTATCGGCCG
>JABBBA010000415.1:0-248 GCA_018607685.1 K189A clade bacterium
TTTGTTTACTTTATGGAATGCTTGTTAGATGCACTTTCCCGGCCAAATCATTCGGCAATTAGTAAGTTTATTTGGTGACGCTACCATCTTCGTTCAGTTTGGGTGTAGTTGGCCCAATATACATAAGTGTTCACCTGACGCTAATCACGGTGTATCTTCATAGAACCCTCAAATGGAGTAGTCTCGTGAATCAAGTTGTTTTTATTACCGGTAGCGCCGTGGGTATTGGCCGCGAAGTGGCCATAAGC
>JABBBA010000415.1:258-4244 GCA_018607685.1 K189A clade bacterium
TAAGCTGGGCGAAGGAATCCGCGACGATTATCGCGCTCGACATAGATGCGGCCGAGAACAAGATAACCCACTCGCAGGTTGAATCCGCTGGCGGTACCTGTCACAGCTATACCTGCGATATCAGTGACCGGGATGCTGTGCGAGCAGTGTTTGATGATCTGGACGGAAAAATTGATCACATTGATCTGCTACTGAACAACGCAGCGGTTTACGGTGACACCAAGTTGACTTCGGCGGATTGGGACACCCAAACCCGGGCCTTCGATACTGCCATGGGTTCCTGCGCAAACGGAGCGTTTTACTGTACGGCGGCCGCTGTACCTCTGTTGGAAAAAGCTGGTACCTCAAACATCATTAATCTTCTGACGGACCATGTTCGCCCAGGGTTCTATCTGACCGGTGGGCCTGCAACGGGATACGACTGTGCGAAGTTCGCTCTCTGGCGGTTGACCGAAAGCTGGGCTGAAGAACTTAAAGAAATGGGTGTCCGCGTAAATGGGCTGTGCTTTGGCGCCACCGATACGCCGATGCTCCGCAGGTTCGCGCCGCAGGCGATTGAAAATGGAATGAAGGTAGAAGATCTCGATCTGGCTATTCGTCATGTTATCAATCAGGGCCCGGACGGAGACTCGGGTGTCAGCTATGATTTCGGTATGGGTCCTACCCCAAGAGCAACCAGCCTGGAACAAATCGACGCGATCAGAAAGTAGCTCTCGGCTATGTCGCCTGGGGCTAGCGCCAGGTTTTACTGGTCTCGATTGTTGCTACTTCATCACCATTTTCCCAACGCCTGTCGCAGGGTAAGCAGGTCAGGGTCTGGTTAATTGGCTGTGATTTGGGTTTCCAGTTGAACTTCAGCGTCCAGAGAGTTGCTGATCAGGCAGACTGATTCTGCCTTGTGCAGTAGTTTTTCGGCCCGCTCAGCGTCTGCTTCATTATTAACGACCAGTCCGACGTGATGGGTCACCGCCGTGAAACGGGTGACTTTCTCAACACGATCCAGAACGCCGGTTGATTGACAGCTGATTGAGACCCATTAGATGAGAGAGCAAATCCATGACTCAGCCACCAACAATGCTTCATCCTTTTGCCGACATGATCGGCATGGAAGTCGCCGGCAGTTGCATCAGTAGATTGACTGTTGCAGAGCATCACATGAACCCGCACGGCATTGTGCACGGCGCGGTGATCTATGCGCCTGCGGACACCTGAATATAGTGATGCCCTGGTCTCCAGGGTTCAGGAAATGTTGCGCTGAACGATTGCTAACAGTTCTTCGACTGCGTCATCATCTTCAGCGTTTAAGGTAATGTGTCCAACCTTCCTGTTATCTCGTGGCGACTTGCCATAGTCATGGACCGTAACGCCACTAAGGCCCTGCATGCCGCTGACCTTCGGCATTGCGCCGATACAATTTAACATGACAGACCTGCCGGTGATTTCAGTTTCACCGAGGGGTAAACCAGCGACAGCCCGCATGTGATTTTCAAACTGGCTACAGCTAGTGCCTTCTATCGTCCAGTGTCCTGAATTGTGCACACGCGGCGCAAACTCGTTGGCATATAACGTCTCACCAACCTGAAACAACTCAAGCGCGAGAACGCCGACATACTCCAGCGTATCCATTAGCCGGCTAACATACTGACAGGACTGATCGAAGAATGGGTCGTCGTTCCGACTATATGACTGAGCCAGAATGCCATTGTTGTGAATATTTTCAGACAAGGGGTAGGTTCGATGATTACCCTCGGGATCACGAACCGCGATTATTGATATTTCGCGCTCAAATGGCATAAAGGCTTCAAGTATCGCCGGTGCCTCACCAATAGATTGCCATGCTGCATTAACGTCATCCATTGATCGTATGACAGCCTGGCCCTTACCATCGTAGCCAAAGCGCCGGGTCTTCAGCACGCAGGGTAAACCAATCTTGGTCACGGCTTCACGAAGTTCATCAAGACTATCGATCGCTTTAAAAGCAGGGACAGGAATACCCAATTCTACAAACATGTTCTTCTCAAGGAGTCGATCCTGCGAAGTGGCCAATGCATTGCTGGGCGGGTACACCTCGAGCCGCCGGGAGAGTATGCGCACCGATTCACTCGGTACGTTTTCGAATTCGTAGGTGATCACATCAGCCAGATCAGCCAGCTGTTCAAGTGCTGCGGGGTCATCATAATTGGCCAAAATTTGCCGCGCGACACGATTAGCGCAGGCGTCCGGAGCCGGGTCAATAAATACAATACTAATGCCTAGCGGTTTGGCTGCCTCAGCTAACATTAGCGACAACTGACCACCACCTAATATGCCTACTATCATTCTTTAGATTCTCGGGTCCGGGTTGGCCAGCACGGTATTTGTCTGATTTTCCCGGTAAGTATCCAACGCCTGACGATGCTCAGGATATTTGTTACCCAATATAGATGTCGCCAGCAGTGCGGCATTAATAGCACCTGCGCGACCAATGGCCAGGGTGCCAACCGGGATGCCGGCGGGCATTTGTACGATCGACAGGAGAGAATCCATTCCACTTAGCGCCTTGGACTGAACCGGTACACCAAGGACGGGCAGGCTGGTTTTGGCCGCAATCATACCAGGCAGGTGAGCAGCGCCACCGGCGCCGGCGATGATCACTTCGATCCCTCGCTCTGCGGCGGACTGGGCATACTGAAACAGCTTATCCGGTGTGCGGTGCGCTGAAACAACCTCGACTTCGTAGGGAATATCAAACGAATCGAAGATACTGACCGCATGCTCCATGGTTTCCCAATCTGAGCGCGATCCCATGATGATACCGACCAGTGGCTGCAATGTAGCGTCCCCTCATAATGCATAAGGCCGTGATTAACACGGCCGAGAAATTGACTTTATATTGTGGAGTATAGAGGTATTTATCTGTGTGTGACCAGATTAGAGCTGACTAGCGAAAATCGTAAACCCCACGTGAGCTCATATTCTGATCCCGAGCTCCCGCGCTACCTGTACAGCTGATTCGATAGCACCTTCATGCAGCCCGTCACAGAGCCAGGCGCCGGCAAACCATGTGTGATTAACGCCGTTCCGCGATCGAATTTCATGTCGTGTGTTGTCAGCGGTAAACCAGGTTGTCGTATGGGATTGCCGTTGCACAATCAATGCGGGATCAATGCGATCGAGCATATTAAATGCCAGGAAATAGTGCGGTGGTTGTTCTGGTAAGCCTGATAGTCGATTCAGGTAGGCGTTGTATCCGGCATCTTCACCTGCGTCTTTTTCGAAGACATCAAATTCTGTCATTTCAGAAGGCTTCCATCGTTCGTATAGTGAAGCGTCCGTGTGAATGATGGTTTCTATATGATTGCTCTGCCAGCCACTGAAGAGCCTTTTCTCAAGTAAAGTCGGGTCCTCCATCAAATCGAGCACCTCATGTGGTGGTGTTGCAAACACTACATGGTCGAACTGAATTTCTGTGCCGTCTACACGAAGAATTACATTGTCACTCTGGCGTGAGACTTTGAGGTCGCCTACGGCGGTATTGATCTCAATTTCGCCGCGATCCAGGATTGCTTGCGGATAACTGTAAACACCACCGGGTATTCGCATCCAGGATACGCCAGGTCGGCCTCTCCTCAGTGCTCCTTTGGCGATATCAAGTGGGAATTGATTCATCTTGCTGTAAGGCATGGAGAAGCCATACATCGTCAGCATGCGCAGCCAGTTCGAGAGATAGTCCTGGCCCAGCACATCACCAAACCGATTGCTTCTATTACCGAGAATCCTCAGTAGTATCAGCGGCAAGTAAGGCAATAACGTTGCAAGTTTCCAATAGCCGTTAAGTTTTACTTTAAAGCTGCCGCTGCGCTTAATTGCGCCTGGGGAATGAAAATGTCGACCATCCTCAAGGAACAAGCCGGATGATCCGGTGCTAATTGATTCGCATTGAACACCAAGTTCGGATAACAGGCTGGTGAAATGGGGGCTGCGATCACGCAGAAATTCGATCACGC
>JABBBA010000415.1:4254-16872 GCA_018607685.1 K189A clade bacterium
CCATTGTCAACGGTGATGCCGTCTGGCAACAAGCCGCGTTCTGCATTCTTGCCGAGCGTTCGAATGTTGCCGCCCAGGGTATTTTGTCGTTCAAACAATTCGACGTCATACCTTTTTGCCAGGTAGTGCGCGCTGGCCAGACCTGCTGCGCCGCCTCCAATTACTGCAATTTTCATTTTTCTGATCCAGTTGCCTGGGACACTTTTAGTGTCGATTGTTACTTACGCTGATTGTGCATTGTATATAAGCCTGAGTATCAACCGATCATCATCGTCGAAACTTGTTAGCTATAATCTTCAGTGTAAGTAAGAGTGCAATAAGAGTGCAATAAAGAGTGCAGGGGCCGTACGGCTGAGTTGTTGAGATACACATACAATATTGCCTGTACTAGCTGCGGAATATTCCTTTGGTACACCTGGGGGAGCTGGATTGAAATTGGTTAGGACTAAATCAGAGGTAGCTAATGATTTAGCCATCATGCTAAGTTTTATCCTGACAGTAACATTACATCCATCGAGTACATCAAACTAAAAGAGCTTTCATGAAGAACATATTGAGCCTTCCCTTGTTGGGAATTATTTTGTGTTTCTCGGCGCAATCATTCGGCGCTGGCCAGACAGTACGAGTAACGCCGATTAAGAATGAAGTTGTGAAGCAGAGAATTCGAACCTTCGGTGTTCTTGCGCCTAACGTTGAAGAAATATCCTTCCAGATACCAGGACGTATTCTTAGGTTTGATGTAGATGAAGGGGATCGCGTAAAAAAGGACCAGCAGTTGGCGCAGCTACAAACCGATGATGCTGAAGACAACCTGGAGAAAGCGAAGACTCAGCTTGAAAATGTGGCGCGTATTCTCGCGCGGATGGAGGCGTTACATGAAAGTGGCAACATCCAGATCTCTCAGTTGGAAGATACTCAGGCACAGTATGATCAGTCTCAGATTGCGGTTGATCAGGCAACACTCAATCTGGCGCGCTGTTATATGAAAGCGCCGTCCGATGGCATTCTCCTTAAACAACATATCGATTCCAGAACCAGCGTCTCTCCAGGGCAGCCCGTATTCATTTTTCAGAGTGACGATGAATTGTGGGTGACTAAGGTGGATCTCACGGACAGGAATGCCTTATTGATGTCTAGTGGTGCCTCGGCTGAAGTGACGTTTTCACCGTATCCAAACGAAATATTTATCGGCAATGTCAGTAAGGTGGCCCAGGTTGCCAACATTACCGACGGGCTCTACACCACAGAAATTTCGATTTTGACCCAGGGTAAAGAATTGATGCCTGGCATGGTCGCGGAAGTTGATTTGATAAAAACCTCCACGCGTACTTTTTCGATTGTCCCGTTTGATGCATTAATTGACCTTCGAAAAAACAAGGGCAACATCTATCTGGTGAACGCTGGCGACAATACCGCTATCGAGCAGGTGATCACGATTAATAGTATCGATGGTGAAGCCGTCGCCCTGGAAGAGGACCTGAGTGAGTATGAACTGGTCGTGTCAAAAGGGCATCACGGGCTTCGTGATGGTGCTGCCATTAGTATCCAACCATAAGGATTGGTGCCGACCGTGGAATCAATAGTTCGCTATATTGTTAGCAACCGCTCTTTCACCTTGCTGTTCTTCCTGATCGTGATTGTGGCGGCGTGGATCAAACTTCCCGAAATCAGAATCTCACAGTATCCGGTCGTTGAACTGCCTACCCTGATGATCAATGTGTTATTACCCGGCGCGTCTTCCAGCGAGATAGAACAACGCGTTATCAGCATTATAGAAGACAAGCTGCAAAATACTCGCAACCTTGACTCGTTCAATACCAATATCTACAACAGCTATGCGTCAATAACGATGAGTTATGATTACGGTGTTGATATTGATGACGAGTATGTGGACGTCAACAGCAAGATCAACAACATCAAATCCGATCTACCCGCTAAAACCGAAGTCACCGTGCTTAAGCAGAGCCCGGTTGATCTGATCGTCTCTTTTGTTCTTGGGGTGACGTCAGAAACGGCCTCACCCAGACAGCTTGAACAGGTCGCCGACGTATTGACGCAGAAACTAAGGCAGCTGAAAAGTATCGAAGAAGTCAAGGAAGTACACCCCGAGGAGGAAATCAGAATTGATCTGGATCTCGCCCGGATTGAAGCAGCTCGTCTTGAAGTTGGTGGCATAGAGAAAGCAATAAAGGGGAATAACCAATATCTGCCCACCGGTGTTTTTAATGTCGGCGACAAGGCATTGTCGGTGCTGGCTTTTGGGAGTGGTTACACGAGCCTGGAGGCCATCAGAGACACGTTGATCATCAACAAGGAAGGCAAGGCCCTGGCGGTGCGCGATGTTGCCACGGTCCGGCGGCATCGGGAACAAAATGCCGTCATCGCCTCCGTCGATGGTAAACCAGCGGTGCTGGTTACCATGAAGCTCAGTGAGACAGCGAACATTTTTGATACCCGGCTGGCATTGCAGGCGCTGATTGATGAAGTCGAGAAGCCCGAGGGGGTCGAAGTCCTCTGGCTGTTTGATGCCGAAGAGGGTGTCGCCTACAAACTTGAAGAACTAAGCTCTAATATTCTTGCTGGCGTCGCGATACTTGCGCTGGTGCTGCTGTTTACGGTTGGCCTGCGGTCCGCACTAATCATTACAGCGATGTTGCCGGCCGCATTGTTTCTTTCCATTGTTGGTCTGTCTTTCACGGAATACGGCATCCAGGAAATTTCTTTAGCCGGGTTTATTATCGCATTGGGGCTGATTGTCGATAACGGTATTGTCGTTACCGAGAACGCCTACAAGCTAAACCACTATGGTGGACATTCCCATGAGGAAGCTGCAATTCTCGGCACGTCTTCCGTGATTATGCCTTTGCTGAGCTCTACAGCGACGACTGCTCTGGCGTTTGCGCCGCTGTACCTGCTGACCTCGACGACCGGCCTTTTTCTGCATAGCCTCGTTGCTGTCATCTGGTTGTGCCTGGCGGCTTCTTTATTGGCCGCCATCATCATTTCATCGGTAATGATTGCCCGATTCGGTACCGAGAATAAGCTTCCGTTTATACCGTCCCCGCCGAGCCTTTTGATCGCCCTGATACCGTTTCGGGATAATGTCTACAGGAAAGTGCTGACCTATTTTATTCGCCACCCCTTTGTCTTGATGGCACTGATTGCCAGTTTGTTTGTGGTTACCGGGTTTGTTGCTGGAAAGCTGCCGGTTATTGTCTTCCCGGATAGCGAAGACCCGTATTTTACCGTTAGCATCGAAGCGCCAATGGATCGGAACGAGAAGTATCTGCAACGGATCACAAGGGAAGTTCAGGATATAGTGGCGAATCGTGATAGCGTTAAGATCTGTGGCAGCGTCACGGGCTCATCTTTCCCTATGGTAAATACAGGCATTCCCCGCGTTCCTACACGACGCAACAACGCCCAGATTTTTTGTTCTGTCGATTTTCGAAACGCACAACAGATGCAGTCACTTGTAACGCAAATCAACACGGAGCTTGAGAAATTTGAGGCTGATGCAACCGTGGAAGCCTCTTCCTTTGCTGTTGGCAGTGCCGGTGGTATCGGTGATGTAGAGGTCAAGGTAACCGGCCCTAGAATTAACGCGGTCAGACAATTGGCGGGAGAGCTCGAACAACACCTGAAGAGCTCAAACATTGAAGGGCTGGGTGCAATCGACAATAAAGCGGAGTCGCGATATTTTGCGCTCAGTATCGAGTTCAAGGAACGCCGGGCTAATGCGCTGGGAGTTAACCGGAGCAGTGTCGACAAAGTACTGGTCATGATCACACACGGTAAAGAGATCGATAAATATCGTGATGGTAGTGGCGAGGAATACCCTATTGTCCTGCGTGCGGAAGCAGATGCTACCGATCCTCTAAATGTCTTTGATCGAATATTTGTCACATCCCGAACCGGCGCCAAGATTCCACTCAGCCAGGTTGTTGAAATTGGCTTCAAGGATGATGAGTTCGATATCAAGCATGAAATGTTTAGACCTCAGGTTTCCGTCGATGTTGATGTTGCGCCAGGGCATTCAGTTGCGAAACTAACCGACGATGTTATTGCTGCGATCAACCAATTCGATCTGCCCCAGGGCTACGCAGTCGAATACGACGGTAAGATAGCGGATCAGGCCAAATCATTCGGTGGTATGGGTAAGTACGTTGGTATTATTGGGCTGATTGTACTTGCGATTTTCGTCTTTCAATTCGGGTCCATTATTCAGCCACTGATAATATGTGCTGCAATCCCTTTAAGTTTTATCGGCGCCTTCCTGTTGCTCTATCCACTGGATCAGCCTATTTCCTTCCTTGCCTTCATTGGCTTAACAAGCCTTATGGGTATTGTGATTAACAACAGTATTTTGTTGGTCGACGAAGGTAATCAGTTGAGGGACCAGAATCCGGAAATGGAGATTGCGGACGTTGCCACCAATGCGGGGATTAATCGGTTTATGCCTATTCTGCTGACCTCGGTCACCAGCATTGTTGGTCTGCTGCCACTGGCTATGGGCGAGTCGATGTTCAAGGCGCTGGCAATTGTCGTTATCGGTGGCTTGAGTACATCGACCTTTCTGACCCTGATCTGCCTGCCGGTGTTGTATGCCTATGCCACTCGAAAGAGCAGTAAGGTGGTGCTGGTAACACATGACTGGGAAGGTCATTCGAGTCTGGGAGAAGATCCGCAGGAAGCGCAGCCATAAATAAAGCGTTAAGTTGGAACGTTAAAAATGGCATGGACTAACTTTGAGCGGTAATTCGGCAGAACCGGGTCGGTGAAACGATGATGGGATGCCCTGGAGATGGGTGCTTCAAATCACGCGCACAATAATCAATCCGTTGACGTACCGCTAGGCCTTCTTGGTGATGCTGGTCTTAGGCTGTCTTCAATCTTTGAATGGTATCTTGGAGATTCCGAGGGGTCAAAAGCCGACCTGGTGCAGTACCTGGCTGAACATAGCAGTGTATTGACCAGCCTCTATCTTGACCTCTGAAGTTCTCCCCGTCAGCCTGCAGTTAACAGGCCATTGCATTTCCCCCACCCGGACCAATTTCGCGTACAATTCAGTTGAAGCGAATCAGTCACAGTTGTTGGCCGAACGCATAATGAACAAAAATTGAGTAAAGCTCACTGAGCCAATTTACCGTTATCTATTTGGGAGAGTAAAATGAGGCACCAAGAACGCTTATCTATTGCCACGTTGTTGTTGGCGATGTTGGTCATTACCGGTTGCGCGACGCCAGTTAAGGAGCAGGGCTATAGCGGATTTCTGGGAGACTACTCCAGGTTGAAGCCAGTCGGTGACGACCAGTACCTATTTCAAAGTGATCGGGTCAGCGATTATTCGACATTCATGATTGATCCAGTGGCGCTTCTGTTTACCCAGGACCCAGAGAACCCCCAGTTCACCGAAGAAGAAATGGAGTCAATCACCGATCACATCATCGGCGAGATGACGACCGATCTCACCGCTGCAGGCTATTCGGTTGTGAATAGGGCAGCGCCGGGTGTTGGGCGATTCCGAATCGGCATCACTAAAGTCGATGCAACAAACGGTGCAGCCAATGTCCTCATCTACACGAAGGTTACGGGTGCTGGTCTTGGTGGGATTGCCACCGAAGCCGAGATGGTCGATGCCATCACTGGAGAACAGATCGCTGCGGGAGTACGCTGGGGTAGCGGTAGTCGTGTGCTCAGAGCGGGATTTACCAAGACAGGTGATGCAAAGATCCTGATAAACCGGTGGGTAAAAGGTTTTATTGAAAGGCTGGACGAGGCTCATGGTAAAACTGCGGGTTAAGCAGCACGCAGTTACCACAGCATGAGGGGACGATGAGATAACGTTTTCACAATGACCGGAGCAACACGAAGGACGTGATCTCCCGGTTATTGTGACTTCCTGCTTCCTTTGTCCTCTGATTGGTTCTGTATATTTGGGTGAGCTGCTCTTCATCTCACACACATTTTACGCTCATTGATTTCCCGCAAACCGGTGGAGATACCGCGCGAAAGTGCTTCTCCCGTTGTACTCTAGATAGCACTCTAGATAGCACTCTAGATAGCACTCTAGATAGCACTCTAAATTGCACCCTAAGTTGTTTCATAGATTCCGGCATCTGGTTCCGCTAACCCACGCATCGATCGTGACGTGAAGCCTCCATCCCCGAGTCGCTGTTGTTCCTAAAAAAATAAGGTATCCCATTGATAGATTCTGTATCTCAGCGTATTGCTGAAGCCTTGGCCGTGAAAGAAGTCCAGGTCGCCGCAGCGGTGGCCCTGCTCGATGAAGGTTCGACGGTTCCCTTTATTGCTCGATACCGAAAAGAAGCGACGGGTGGGCTGGATGACACCCAGCTCCGAGCCCTTGAAGAAAAGCTTCATTACCTGCGGGAGTTGGATGAACGACGAGCGACCGTTCTGAGTAGTATTGAGGAGCAGGAAAAGCTTACACCGGAATTGAAGAAACAGATTCTGGCGGCGGATACGAAGACCCGGCTCGAAGATTTGTATCTTCCCTACAAAAAGAAACGCAGAACCAAAGCGCAGATTGCTCGCGAAGCGGGTCTTGAACCGCTCGCATTGTTACTTTTCGAGAACCCCGATCTCGATCCGGAAGCTACCGCTGTATCCTATATCGATAATGACAAAGAAGTTCCTGACATAAAAACTGCGCTTGAAGGCGCACGACAGATCCTTATGGAGATAATGGCAGAAGATGCTGATCTTCTGGCAAGGCTTAGAGGTTATCTGCAGGAGCGTGGCGTTATTGAGTCAAAAGTTGTCCCGGGGAAAGAAGCCGAAGGTGCCAAGTTTTCGGACTACTTCGACTACTCGGAACCTCTTGGGAAGATCCCTTCGCACCGGGCTTTGGCAATCTTTCGTGGTCGCAATGAAGCTATTCTTCAAATTAGCCTGACGGTTGATAATGCGCAAGAGAGCGAAACACATCCCTGTGAGCACCTCGTGGCAGTCAATTTTGGCGTGGAAGACAAGGGGCGTGCAGCGGATAAGTGGTTGCTTGAAACCGTGCGTTGGGCATGGCGGGTCAAAATATTCAGCCATCTGGATCTTGAACTCAAAATGGCGCTTCGTACCGCAGCTGAAACCGAGGCTATAAACGTCTTTGCCTCAAATTTGAGTGATCTGCTACTGGCAGCTCCAGCAGGACCAAAAGCCACACTAGGGCTTGATCCAGGGCTTAGAACGGGCGTTAAGATTGCCGTTGTCGATGCGACGGGCAAGGTGACTGCTACTGACACAATCTATCCTCACGCCCCCCGGAATCAGTGGGATGCTTCTATGGCGAGCATCGCGTCACTATGCGTTGCACACAATGTTGAACTGATCAGCATTGGAAACGGTACTGCATCGAGGGAAACCGATCGATTGGTCAAAGACATGCAGAAGAAGTATCCGGAGCTCAATCTCAAATCACTGATCGTGTCGGAAGCGGGAGCTTCAGTATATTCGGCCTCGGAGCTCGGCGCGAAGGAATTCCCTGATATGGACGTCTCCCTGCGAGGCGCAGTGTCTATCGCTCGACGATTACAGGATCCGCTGGCAGAGCTTGTAAAGATTGAGCCCAAGTCAATTGGCGTTGGTCAGTATCAGCATGATGTGAGCCAGTTTCAGCTTTCGCGGACACTGGAGACGGTTGTAGAAGACTGTGTGAACAAGGTTGGCGTTGACCTCAATACGGCCTCGGTACCACTACTCAACCAGGTGTCGGGGCTAACGACTTCTATGGCTGAAAACATTGTTGATTTCCGTGACAAAAATGGTCCTTTTTCAAATCGAAAAACCGTACTGGATGTGCCTCGAATAGGTCCAAAAGCATTTGAGCAGGCGGCGGGATTCCTTCGCATAATGAACGGAGATAACCCGCTTGACCGTTCTGCTGTTCACCCGGAGGCCTACCCGGTGGTGGAGAGCATCCTGCAACGTTCCGGTAAGTCTATTAACAGTGTGCTCGGTGATCGACAGTTTGTTCAGGCGCTTAATCCTAAAGAGTTCGTCAACGAAGCGTTCGGCCTGCCGACCGTGACCGATATTCTTGTCGAACTGGAGAAACCCGGGCGTGATCCGCGCCCTGAATTTAAAACGGCAGCCTTCCAGGAAGGTGTCGAAAGCATCAAGGATCTTAAGCCCGACATGATTCTTGAGGGTGTGATATCAAATGTTGCTAACTTTGGCGCCTTTGTGGATCTTGGTGTTCATCAGGATGGGTTGGTACACATTTCGGCCATGTCCGACAGCTTTGTTAAGGATCCACGGACCATCGTTAAGGCCGGTGACGTTGTGAAAGTGAAGGTTATGGAAATTGATCTGGATCGAAAGCGCATCGGTCTCTCTATGCGACTAACTGATGATCCATCCGCGAAGGTAAACGACATTGCCAGGGATAAACCCCAGAGAAGGTCGCAGAACGCTGATTCAAAACGTAAGGGTTCAAAGAGTGGTGCTGCAAAAGACAATTCATCCCAGGACAACTCTCCCAAGAAAAACTCTCCCAAGAACAACTCTTCCCAGAACAGAAAGCCGTTGGGGAACTCTGCTATGGCAGATGCGTTTTCGCGTGCACGCAAGAAGTAAATGCATCAGCGGCTGGCTGGAATGATTTCTGGCTGGACGCGCAGAGGAAGCAGTAGTGCAGGGTAACGGTTAACCTGCGGGTTGCCAGTTTGATCAAGGTTTTTTGAGCTTTTACTCCTGGTTTTTCAGCATCCCGGCTGGTTTTCTTTGGTGCAACATTTCAATATGAGGAATGTCGTCCTCGAGATAGGGCTCAGATATAACGCTAAACCCTAGCGCCGAATAAAATCGCTCAAGGTGCTGCTGCGCAGAAATAGTGATGTCCCATGCTGGCCATTGCTGGTGACAATAGTCGATGGAGCGTTGCATCAGTAATTTACCCAGACCTTCCTTTCGTGCGCTTTGCTTCGTTACTACTCTGCCTATCGCTGGTGTTTCGTACTTGACGCCGGGCGGCACCAGTCGTGCGTAGCATGCGAGAGTTTGACCCAGCATGCCTATTACATGTAACGCGTCATGATCTGCGCCATCCAGGTCCTGGTAAACACAGTTCTGTTCCACGACAAACACCTCAGCCCGTAGCTGCAATATTGCGTAGAGGTCTGATGCCGATAGTTCATCGAACTGTTTAAGTGAAAAGCTTGTTTCCTGCATATCTGCTTTGCATGAATGATGAGATGTTATGGAGATATCCGGTACCTACTTGGCCCCCGAAAGTCTCCCGGATCCCAGTAAATCTAGTGGGGCTTTATGCCAGCCGTTACCAACTGCGTCAGCGTCTGATTATCGATGTTGTAAAGGGTGCCGCAAAACTCACAGTTCAGTTCCAGAGAGGTGTTTTCCTCGAATAACGATGCCAAATCTTCTTCGCCCAGCGAAATAAGTGCTCCAGCCATTCTTTGCTCACTGCAGCTGCACTGAAAGCGTACCGGAGTGTCTCCAAAGATTTGGATGTCCTCATCGGCAAACAAGTGGTGAAGCAATGTAGCGGTTGCATCCTGCATCAACTCCGGCCCGGTCACTGTGCTGGCGAGAACCTGTATGGTCTCCCAACGGTTTGTTCGCTGCGCCGGGTCCTGTTCTAACTGAGCAGGTAACTGTTGTATCAACATGCCGGTAGCTTGAGTGCTGTTTGTTGCCAGCCTGATAAAAGTATTCAGCTGCTCAGATTGCTGAAAATAGCTCTCCAGGCATTCCGCCAGGGATTCTCCTGACAGCGGCACAATACTTTGATAACGCTCACGTCCACGAGCCTCGACCGTGACGGTCAGGGTGCCACCTGACAGTAACTGATTCAGGTTTTTATCCGCAAAGTCGCTGGCCGGTGCAGCTTCATCTAGTCTTGCAATACCGCGGACATCGCCCTCGTGTGTTACTTCGGCCATCAGTAATTGAATACTTCCGTGCCCATTCGCCTGCAGGGTGAGGCGCCCCTCAAACTTTATCGTATCGCTCAGCAACAACGCGGCGGTGACAAATTGGCCGAGCAGCTCCTGGATCTCGCCGGGATAGTCGTGAAGGCCAGTCATTGTCGCAATGCTGTCCTGTAAGCGCACGATGTTTCCACGAATATCAGCATTAACCAGAACAAAACGTGTTGAGCTGTCCATCCTGGGCTCACTCATCGCTTTCGGGTGGGGAATTTAAGAATCTTGGCGACCGTTCCGGCAAGACCGGGCTGACTAAAGTGACGGTAGGCACGCGAGATTAAGGGCGCAAGTTCGGCATATCGAAGCCATTCGTTCTCGCCGCTGAAGTCTATCTGCTGATAATCGCGGTCATACAGGCCCGACAGCAGATAGTGCTCGGTGAACGCTCTACCGGCTTCGGTGAGTTGCTCTGGTTCTAACTCCCCGTGGAGTTCAGTGGAGAGAAAATCAGCCCCTGTCAGATCCTGCATGCGAACACGAGTAATCCCGCTTCCTGCTGCACGCTCAATATGTTCCAGAAAAAGGTGATTATTAATCAACCACGCGACATAGGCGCCGAGTTGTTCGACGTTGCGAGACTCGCCGCCCAGTACCATTGATGCATAAGACTTCATGACTACCCAGAGAATGTAAGAATATAGGTCCGCTATCTTACGACATACTGACCAAGAGGTGTTGCCTGGGATTCGTTTCAGTGAGGAGCTTCTTATAGCTAATGTTAGTTTCTACCCGATTGGCTATCCTGTAGCCTGTTCTTTTAATGCAGCCAGACTCTTGAATTTGACTACCTTTACCAGTGATTTTCCAGAAAGTATTGTTTGCCGCGTGCGAGGTGTGCGGCGGTGTCTTATGTCATGTTTGCTGCCGCTGTTATTGACAGGTTGCGCGGGTATCAGTATTCAAGATATTGAGGCGATTTCAAATGATCCGTCCAGCGCCGCTGACATCGTCCGGGAAAAAGGTCGTTACTATGCTGCAAACCCGGAAAGGTTGAGTGCCGATCTGGAAGCCTTCAAAGCCAGAATAAAGGAGTTTAAAAAACATATTGACCGGATTTGGGGGCGGGACGATGACATACAACCTGGTCCAAAAGTTTACGTTAAATATACTGACCATTACTACAATCGCGCTTACATCGACTTTGAGTCGAGCGAAGTCATCGTCGAGACCGTGGCGCCGGATTCCCAGCAGCAATACCTTAAAAAGGCCATTGTCACGACACTGCTCACCCCGGATGATCCCAGAAAAGTTGACCTTTATTCCGATGCCAATCCCGGGAAAGGTGGTAAACCATTTCTTTATGAGCAGGTTCTGGACCACAAACAAAAACCCGTGGCGCTGCGGCTTGAGGCGGAGCGATATGCGGATTACCTGATTGATAACAGGCTGAGTCAAACCGACATCGGAGAGCGCACCGGCCTGCGGGTTGTGTTTCCATTGGTGCCGGCTCATGACCAGATCCGAGCCTATAAGTACGCCGGACTGGTGCGACGATCCAGCCGAAAATACAATGTAACTGAAAGCTTGATCTACGGTGTGATCAAAACAGAAAGCAGTTTTAATCCCTTCGCTGTCAGCCAGGCACCCGCCTACGGTTTGATGCAGATTGTACCGAGCAGCGCAGGCCGGGATGTATTTGAAAGAATAAAGGACATCCAGGGACAACCAAGCCCCCAGGACCTTTACGATCCGGAATTTAACATTGATATAGGTGCTGCTTACCTAAAGATTCTGCAGGATCAGTATCTGGTCAACATTAAAGACAAGAATGCTAAGCGCTACTCGGTCATATCCGCCTACAACGGTGGTGCGGGTAACGTCTATAGAACCTTTTCCGGTGACCGGGCCCGGGCGATCGCCAGAATCAACCAACTGGCACCTGAAGAGGTTTATCGGCAGCTGAACCAAAATCATCCAAAAGCTGAGTCACGCCGATATCTTTATAAGGTTTCCGAAGCCCAGAAGGAATTCTGGCGAAACGATGGTTTTGTCAAACAATGACACTGGACCAGATTGGTTTCTTTTGAGTTTTACCAGCCTGAACGGACGTAACAGGGCTGGTTCATTCTTAAGAATTATCTGGAATTCTTGTCCCCGAGTTGGCCGTAACCCCCGATGAATCGGCGAGCCGAGTATGTTGTCTTTTCTGGTAAAGTGAGAATTTCCAGAAAGAACAGTCAGTTGTTACTTCTGGCCCGAGTTTAATTTTCTATGAAAGGAAGGAAGCCCAGCTAGATGTCAGAAAATGTAAAAGTCGCCTTGGTTATAGGTGCCGGCGTCGCCACCGGCGGCGCAGTAGCGAAACGTTTCGCCAGAGAAGGCTACATAGCCTGTATGGCCAGACGCAAGGGTGACCGACTGGATGACCTGGTCAAACAGATTGAAGCTGAGGGAGGAAAAGCCTTCGGCTTTAGTTGCGACGCGACACAGGAACAGCAGGTGGTGGAGCTGATCGAGAAGATTGAATCCGAAATCGGACCCATCGAGGTTGCTTGTTACAACGCGGCCATTGGCGCTTCTCACAGTATTATGGATTTCCCGGCGGAGGATTATGAGCGCGTTTGGCGTATCAATACCTTCGGTGCTTTTCTTATGGGTAGAGAAGTGTCAAAGCGGATGAATGAACGGGGACGTGGCACGATATTGTTCACGG
>JABBBA010000415.1:16882-20241 GCA_018607685.1 K189A clade bacterium
GCCGCTCATTCGCCGCATGATGCCGTCGGTTTTTGAAGAGCGGCCCGCGGACGGCGTGCTGAACCCGGATGATATTGCAGAAACCTATTGGACCATTCATCGCCAACCTCGTAGTGCATGGTTAAGTGAAACAACCCTGCGCCCCTGGCTGGAACCCTGGTAAGCACACATCGAGTAAAAGAATATGACCAAAACCGTAGAGATTTTTTTTGATTTCATGAGTCCACCCAGCTACCTGGCCTGGACCCAGATGCCGGAAATTGCCGCGCGGACGGGTGCTGAAGTTATATACAGACCGATGTATACGATCGGCCTGCACGATATTGTCGGCAATCAATCACCTGTGATGGTTCCTAATAAAGGCAAATGGGTGGGTGGCGATTTACAACGCTATGCCAGAAATTATGGTGTCACGCTTAACATGAACCCCAATGGTTTTATCAAAATAGTCCCGGCCCTTCGTGCCGCCGCGTTGGCAGAACAGGAAGGTGATCTCGAGAAACTCATGGCAGTGATATTTCCTGCTATGTTTGTGGAGGGGTTAAATTTATCTGATATTGAGGTCGTCGGTGCGCTGATTGCTAAAGCGGGATTGGATTCAGCACGCTATCTTGAAGCGATAAAAACCGATGAAGTAAAAGAACTACTTAAGCGAAATACACAGGAAGCAGCAGACCGAGGTGCATTTGGCGCACCGACATTCTTTATTGGCGACACCATGCATTTCGGGCAGGACCGTTTGCATTTTGTTGAGCAAGATTTAGCCAAGGGTAGTTCATGATTGATACGTTTCGCTTTATGGAGAAGAGAATAAGTCTCTGCATGAGGGAGTCTGGAAAATCCTCGTATGGGAAATCATGTTCTGGATTAGGCCGGTCCCAGGACCAATTGTTGGTGGTCTGTTATTCGGATATTTGAGTGATGTCAGCCCAGTAGTCAGGCCCATTCCTAACCCGGGCCCTGTTGCGCGTGTTGTCCGGTCCTGCTAATCCACCCAATGCAGTACGTCTCTAATAATCGACCAGCGTGGCTCCTTCTTCTTTGTGACACCGCCCAGCATCCAGTATTGATAGAGCGTATCGACTGTGCCGTCGCTTTTCTTCAGTTCCACCCAGTTACTGATGAACTCCAGCATTTCGATATCTCCCTTGGGTACCGCGTAACTCGCGGGTACTTTGATATCGGTTTTTGTGCTCGTGACGGAGTAACGTGGGTAGCGATAAGCGTAGGCGGCGCCCTCTTCAGCGGTCAATACCAACACATCGGCAACGGGATTCCCCCCCGTAAAAAATTCTTCAGCGGTCTTCAGCACGACGATGTTGGCATTGGGTAGTGCGCGGCGTACTTTGCCGGCGAAATAGTGGGAGGCTACCAGTGCGACGGTTACCTCCTGCTGCCGCAGCGCCTCAAGATCACTAAATTCGTTTCTTCTGTGATCTTCGACAACCAGGGCTACGGTTAGGTCCAGGTATGATCGTGAGAAGCTGACCTGACGGTACATGTCTGGCAAGCTAGCGACACAGGACATACCAATATCTATTTGACCCGAGGTCAACATTTCGCCCGCTCTGTCAACATCAATGGCGGTGAACTCAAGATCCACGCCAAGATCTTCGGCCAGGATATGAGCCATCTCAACGTCAAAGCCGACCAATTTATTTCCCTGGGTTACGTAGGTGCAGGGTAGGTTGTGCGGCAGGTAACCGACTTTTAGCAATCGGGTCTGAAGGATTGAATCAATTCGGGAACCCTTTTGCCTGGACAGATCCGGTGCCGGGATTTCAGTATTCACGACCGTCGGCACGCGCTCCTGCATGAGTGTGATACTTGAGAGTACCTGGTCTTTACCAGGAGATTCCGGAACAAACACCGAGAAGTAAGCTCGAAGGCAGATCACCAGCAGGAACAGGCTTGCCAGCGTAACGAGAACATAACGGACGGTCCGCTGGAAACTAAAACTGAGGCTACCACTGAGTGCCAGCGAGACGATGATGCCAAGTGCAATAATATGTAACGCAGCCAGCATCGCACCAAACCTTCCAACCACGATACCCGTGACCAGGAAAAGCTGAAACATGTCGGCTGGAACTTTCAACGAATCTAACAAATAGGGTACAGCGACGTTAATACTGCCAAACAGACTAAACACACCATTGAACACGAGTAGGAGAGAATCCGTGAAGTTGACAGTGGTGTCCGTAAACCATGCTGCAAAAAGGACATACAGTAATACGAGTAATTTACCCAGGGATGGAAAGTTAAAGGAAACCGGCACGATGATATCTACGAGGGACCCGGCTTCGGAATCATTTGGATGATGTTTTTTTATCAACGCCTTACAGCTCTCGGTAATCTGTGGGAGCACGACGAACTGTGATCCAGTTGCAAAGGCTGTGACGAGTGAGTCCCTGAAGGTCATAAGCACTTCGCGGAAAGGGATCCCGCTGACCGAACTGATCAACCCGGGGAATATCCAGAACGTCACCAGCACCGCGACGCTGACATAGGTCACCAGGTAAACCTGTACTCGGCCTAGTTCTTCAACGGTCAATGTGCCAGCCGCCGCGGCGGAAATGAAGAATATGCCGTAGGGTGTCAGTTGCACAATTTGCCCATTGATACGAGTCAATGCAGCAGAGAGCCCATCCAGGAGTGGTAATACCAGCTCCTTTTCCTTGACCGTAATTAGTGCCAAACCTACTAGAATACTGAAAAGTACAACCGCGGGGACGCTGTTGTTTGAAAGGGAAAAAAATATGTTAGCCGGTACGTAGAGTTCGATCAGGTTGTTTGTGGCAGGTTCAGGTGTGATTGAACTGCTAAAGAATGTAGCGGAATCCAGATCCGGAAATGCGAGCGACGCGACAAAGATAACAACCAGTGCGAGTGCCCAAATTAGAACGAGTATGCCGCCACCATGGAGCGCCAGCTTACCGGCCTGTGCTGGTTCCAGGCGCGCAAACCCGGCCATTAGCGAAACCATGATGTAAGGAAGCACGGTCGTTTGCAGCAGCGCGACAAAGAGATCGCCAACCAGTTTGAGATCAGCCAGCATTTCTCCAAAAAACAGGCCGGAGGCAATGCCCAGAGCCAGTCCAATGAGTATTCGACTTGATAAGGTCATGGCTAGTTTCGGCTATTGCTCACTTTTGACGCAGCTTCCCTGAGTGTGTGACAGGCAGAGAGCATAGTAGAGGACCCAAGCCCATGCAACGAGAAGCCTTTTCGTCGGCGGCGCTGTTCTTTCTTCACCATTTCGTTGTTTGCGACCTCCGTGAAGACTTCAGGGCCTGGTGGGATTCTCCCCGAGACTATAATGGTTAATAATGGGCTAGCCGTGATGGTGGTGCTCTCGGTGG
>JABBBA010000415.1:20251-23270 GCA_018607685.1 K189A clade bacterium
TAATAAGTGGGGTTTGCTATGTTAAGAAATTGTAAAAAGCGTGTGTTGCAACTGGCGATGGTGCCTCTGGTTGCTATGACAGCTTTTCCAGTACTGGCCGGTGGGCTGTGGTTGAATGAATTTGGCGATCCGTCGGGTGGGCGTGCCAGTGCAGGTGCAGCGGCCGGTGTCGATGATGCGTCCACAGTTGCGCATAATTCGGCGAGTATTACCCGTCTTGATGGCAGCCAACTGATGCTGACTGTCGGATACATAGAACCCACGACGGAATTCGATGTGAAAATGGGTTCCCCCTCGGTGGGAACCGGTGACGGTGGTAGCGCAGGCGTAGGCACGCCTAGTTTTTCTAATTTCTATGTGCGGGATCTCAACTCGGATAAGTGGTTTGCGGGTGTCTCAGTTGCTGCATTGTCCGGGGCTGGCCTTGATTACAATGATGATTGGGTCGGTCGCTACTCGGTGACGGAAGTCAGTCTTGTACTGGTGGCACTGGCACCGTCGGTTGCTTACAAGGTGAACGACAAGCTCAGTCTTGGCGCTTCAGTACAGCTCTGGTATTCATCGATAGAAATGGATGTTGCTGTTCCGAATCCTTTACCTCCCGGTAACCGCCCTGATGGGCTGGCAGAAATTGATGGCGATGATTACGATGTAGGATTCACCCTGGGGCTGATGTATGAATTTTCTCCGAGGACCCGCCTTGGTGTTAGCTATCAATCTGAGATTGAGTCCAGTTATGACAGCGATCTGGATATTTCTCCGGTAGGAATTTCCGTCGTTGCTGACCTGGATCTTCCCCTGGCACAGAAGGTTCGGGTCGGCTTGCACCATGACTTCAACGATAGGTGGGGGCTCGATTTTACTGCGGGCTGGGACGATTGGAGCACATTTGATCATGTCCTTATTGCAGGCCGCTCAGGTGGAGGCGTCGTAGCTACGATCGATCAGGGTTGGGACGATACCTACCATGTTGCAGCAGGCTTTCAGTACCACCACCGGCCTGACCTGACATTTACTGCGGGGATCGCCTACGATGATGGCCCTCAAAGTGCCAGCCGTCGTACACCTGACCTGCCCGTCGATGAACAGTGGCGCATCGCCGCCGGGTTTACCAGGGATTCAAGTGACACCTTCTCGTATGGCGCATACCTGAACTATGCTGATCTTGGCGATGCAGGCATCGAAAACGAGGATTATACCGGTGATTATAGTAAGAACACTCTGTTGCAGATCTCCCTTAACTTTAACTGGAAGTTGGGTAAGTAGTACCTCGACACCCGACAGCGTATTTGATCGATCTGCTGGTTATCCGTGCGAAAAGATCATGGTTAACGGCGGTGGGATGAAAAACCAAGGCTCTCGTTAGAGCCCTATCCCCTGGGTCATAGCCAGTGACGAAAGATAAAAAGCCTCGGTGAAAACTGAGGCCCTTTTTAGTCTTGCCAATTTAGATTATCACTATCATTCAGCTGACCCCGAGGGGGGGCCACGCTGATACTGTCTTGTGCTCTTCTCTTACCCGTTTACGACTTCCGGGTCAGGAATATGTCGAGTCAACAAACTCGCAAACGCAACGCGTCCCACACCGAACTTAACCAGATCTTCCCGGGCAAAACGAGCGGCTTCGGCGGAGATTGGCTTAGGCTTCGTTGCCTTCATATGAACTTCAGCAACTCGTTCCATGTGGACGAAACGACCTACTGCCTCAGCAACACTGTCGCCGCCCGTAAGCAAGCCGTGGTTGCGTAAAATGATGGCTCTGTTTTTACCTAAGGCTGCTGCGATCCTGCGTCCTGCAGCTACGCTTTGCACCTGCACCTCTTCGTCATCCCAGAGAGCGTGGTCTTCAAAGAAAATACAGGACTCTTGAGTGATGGGCTCTATCGGGCGAGCTTCTGCCGAAAAAGGCGTTCCCCAACCTGTGTGCACATGAACTGCGCTCACCAGGTCTGGACGTGCTTCGAGTATGGGTTGGTGAATGTAATAACCAGCGATGTTGACGAATCCTTCGCCTTCAACCAGTTGACCATCAGGTCCAACCAGCACAAGGTCTGAAACCATCGCCGTGTGATAGGAAACGCCATAACGCAACATCCAAAAACAGTCAGTTCGCTCAGGGTCCCGCGCGCTAATGTGGCCATCGCCAAGGTCGCCCCATTTCTGAGCGGCGAGTAGTCTATATCCCAGTGCACAGTCTCGTTTTCGTTTAGCACGAACCTGGTCGACGGTATATTGAGGTCTGGAGGGTTGGCTTTCAGTAGCTTCTGACACAATCATTCCTTATTACAATTTTATGAGTTCATGTTCCTGATTGCTCCAGGAACACTTAATCCGATAACAGTGTACTGCTTTATGCTGTAGACAAAGGCGCAAAGGGTCGCACACTTTGTGAGTATTACAAACAAACTGCGCTATGGCCGTGTTCTGATCTGAGGAATTTGAACCGCCTTACACCTCTGAGTAATGGCTTCGAGTGTTGATCTTCATGAAAACTGGCAGTGTATCGAAGGAGGCTAAGCCAAGTCTGATTTTAAGCGCTTCTGTATTAGAATTGTCTGACTAATTTTTGTACTCGTCTGCTGGTCCGCTTTTGAGTACCTCCCAGCTAATCTCTGTCTCACCTAATTCCGTTGCGACATAAACTGAGTTGTCAGTGATGGTGACGCTGAAGCTCATGGTTCGTTGCGCGAGGGCAGCCAGGGCTTGAACATCGCTCCATTGAAATCGATAAACCCACAGCTCCAGATTTGTTAGCTTTGACTCTATTTGCCGCCACCAGATATCGGATTTCGTATTCAAGCTGTATATCTTGACGCTCTTCGATGAGCGAACGGCCTTTTTTATTCGATCGAGCGAAGGTTCACCGACATCTACCCAAAGAGAAAGCTGACCATCCAGGGTATGTTGCCAGAGATCGGGTTCGTCGGTAGCGCTGACACCTCGAGTGAATTCTAATTGGTCATGTGCATCGATGCAGTAGGCCAGGACGCGAACCATCATTCGCTCAACCGTTTCAGAG
>JABBBA010000207.1 GCA_018607685.1 K189A clade bacterium
ATCCCATGTCATCACACCCTGATATTCATCAGGAAAAAATCCTGATTCTTGATTTTGGTTCCCAATACACACAGCTGATTGCCCGTCGCCTTCGTGAAACGGGGGTCTATTGCGAAATACTCCCCTATGACCTGAAGGAAGAAAGAGCCCGGGCGTTTTCACCCATGGGCGTCGTCCTGTCCGGTGGACCTGAATCCGTTACTGGATCTGACGTTCTAGCTGCGCCGGGTTATATTTTCGAACTGGGCGTGCCCGTTCTTGGTATCTGTTACGGCATGCAAACAATGGCCAAGCAGCTGGGCGGTGAAGTAGAAGGGTCTGACAAGAGTGAGTTCGGTTACGCCCGGGTTGAGGTGATGTCCGATTCTGACCTGATCGCAGATCTTAGCGATGGCGTCGACACGAACCCATATCTGGATGTCTGGATGAGCCATGGGGACAAGGTCGTTAAGGCGCCGCCGGGCTTTTCTGTTCTCGGCCGCAGTGACAACACTGAGATCGCTGCAATGTTTGATGAAAAGCGCGGCTTTTATGGCCTGCAGTTTCACCCGGAGGTGAACCATACCCTGCAGGGTGCCGGGTTGCTTGATCGATTTGTAAAAGTGGTTTGTGGATGTAAGGCGCTTTGGACGCCCAGCAATATCGTTGACGACATCATCACCCAGGTCCGCGAGCAGGTAGGCAGCTCGAAGGTTATTCTCGGCCTGTCGGGTGGCGTTGACTCTTCGGTGGTCGCGGCACTACTCGCGCGTGCCATAGGTGATCAGCTGACCTGTGTGTTTGTCGATAACGGCCTGTTAAGAAGGGATGAGTCGGCGCAGGTCAACGCGATGATGGGTCAGGGAACAGAGAATACTTTTGCACTGAACATGATAACCGTCTCGGCCGAAGACAAGTTCCTTTCGAGGCTGGCTGGAGTTACCGACCCGGAGGCGAAGCGGAAGGTCATTGGTAACACGTTTATCGATATTTTCGATGAGGAAGCGACGCGTATAGAGGGTGTGGGGTTCCTGGCGCAGGGGACTATCTACCCGGATGTTATCGAGTCGGCAGGACACAAGGACGGTAAGGCCCACGTCATCAAGTCACATCACAATGTCGGTGGTTTGCCTGATTATATGAAACTGAAGCTGGTTGAACCGCTGCGTGAGCTGTTCAAGGATGAAGTACGGAAAATCGGCCTGGAGCTTGGCTTGACCCATGAAATGGTCTTTCGACATCCCTTTCCGGGACCTGGCCTGGGGGTCAGGATTCTTGGTGAAGTTAAGAAGGAATATGCCGACCTGCTCCGGCGCGCAGACCATATCTTTTTAGAGGAGCTTCGAGCTGCGGACCTGTACGACAAGGTTAGTCAGGCATTTGCAGTCTTTCTGCCGGTTCGCTCCGTGGGGGTTGTGGGAGATGCCAGGCGCTATGAGTTTGTGATTGCCCTTAGGGCAGTAGAGACCATTGATTTCATGACCGCCCGATGGGCCCATCTACCCTACGAGTTTCTGGAGACGGTCAGTGGTCGAATCATTAATGAGATCGACGGAATATCACGGGTCACCTACGATATTTCCAGTAAACCGCCTGCAACCATCGAATGGGAGTAGCGCACGAAGAGTGGATGCAGGCTGCATTGGAGCTTGCAGGGGAAGCAGCGGCGCATGATGAAGTGCCTGTGGGGGCAATTGTTGTCCGTGACAACCAGATTGTTGGCCGGGGGTATAACCAGCCCATTGGCCGGCATGACCCGACCGCCCATGCAGAGATCATGGCGCTTAGGGATGCCGCGAGCACGCTCGGGAACTATCGTTTACCGGGATGCACACTGGTGGTGACAGTTGAACCCTGTACCATGTGCGCTGGCGCACTTGTTCACGCCCGAATTGAGCAGTTAATATTCGGCGCAAGAGAACCACGGGCCGGTGCGGTATGTTCGTCTACCCGTGTTTTTGAAAATCCAGGCCTGAATCACAAAGTCGCTGTGGTTGAAGGTGTACTAGAAGAGGAATGCAAAGCGTTGATGTCAGCTTTTTTTCAGGAGCGTAGAAACTAATGGTAATGCTGGTTTTTCCAGGACCGACTGCCTTGTCGTCTTTCCGGGTTAGCAAACTGCGTTCTGAATTGGCTAACGCCGGGCTGGATGTCCGCAGGATTGATAGCCAATATATGCATTTCGTCGATCTGAACGAAAAGCTCAATCAACAGGAATTGGCCGTGCTGACCGGCTTGCTACGCTATGGCGCAGAGGAAAACCAGCGGCATGATCTACTGCAGTCTGATCACCAGTTACGCCTGGTTGTGCCAAGACGTGGCACCATCTCACCCTGGAGTTCAAAAGCAACGGATATTGCCCAAATCTGTGGTCTGGACAAGGTCATCAGGATTGAGCGTGGTGTTGCCTATCGTATTAACGACGACAACGCTAAAGCGGCTGATCCGTTTATTCATGATCGAATGACCGAGGAAGTCGTCGATACAACGGAAGTCGGATACCTGTTCGAAACAGAGGAGGCGGGCCCTCTGGGGCAGATTGATCTACTTGGGCAGGGCACCGCCGCGTTGCAGATCGCCAATATCAATCTTGGGCTGGCGCTGACCGGTGACGAAATCATTTACCTGGAAGATGCCTACAGGGAGTTGAATCGTAATCCCACCGACGTGGAACTGATGATGTTCGCGCAGGCTAATTCCGAACATTGCAGGCACAAAACATTCAGGGCGACCTGGACTATCGATGACGAGGATAAAGACCACTCATTGATGGACATGATTCAAAATACCTACGCAATGACGAACGGCGAAGGCGTGCTATCTGCCTATGAAGATAATGCCGCCGTTATTTCCGGGCAACGTTCCAGCCGATTCTTTCCGGACCCACGTAACCGCGAATATAAAGAGTGGCCGGAAGACGTTCACATCCTGATGAAGGTGGAAACGCACAACCACCCGACGGCAATTGCGCCTTTTCCTGGCGCCGCTACCGGCGCCGGCGGTGAGATCAGGGATGAGGGAGCGGTTGGCCGGGGCAGTAAGCCAAAGGCCGGGTTGATGGGCTACACGGTTTCCAATCTCAACATCCCTGGTTCGAAACAACCCTGGGAAATGGAGGAGAGTAAGCCGGAGCGGATTTCCTCCGCCCTGGATATCATGATCAATGCGCCCCTCGGCGGCGCGTCATTCAACAACGAATTTGGCCGCCCGAATATTGCCGGGTATTTCAGGACCTTCGAACAGGAAGTGGATGGCGAAATTCGCGGTTACCACAAGCCCATTATGATTGCCGGCGGTTTGGGAAATATCCGGGCAGAACATGTCCAGAAAGACGGAATTGAAGTCGGCGCTGCGCTGATTGTACTCGGTGGTCCTGCGATGTTGATCGGGCTGGGAGGTGGAGCCGCTTCTTCCATGGCGTCAGGAGAAAGTACTGCGGATCTTGATTTTGCGAG
>JABBBA010000105.1:0-21524 GCA_018607685.1 K189A clade bacterium
GCTGCAGGGCGGGCCGGATGATCTGGGCTTTTTGATGACAGGCATGGGCGGGGGGGCAATTCTCGGATCTCTGGCCCTGGCTAAAATGGGCAATGTCCGCCATAAAGGTTACTGGCTGATTGCAACAGGTGCGTTATGGGGTTTGATGGTCGCACTCTTCGCGTTGTCAGAGACCTTCGCCACAGCGACCCTGTGCATTGCGCTTATAGGGTTCATCTCAGCGGTTAACATGTCGATGAATCGGTCACTGGTTCAACTGCAAGTTGAACAACACATGCGAGGCAGGATAATGAGCATCGATCTAATGTCACATGGCCTGATGCCGCTTGGCGTGCTCCCTATTGGATATATCGCTGAGACGGTCAGCATTTCGGCAGGGTTGGTCACCAGCGGTATTATCCTGTGCATTAGCACTTTGCTGCTCGGCGCCCTGATGCCAAAAGTCAGGGCAATTAACATCGGTTATTAGGGACCAGTATGTTGCAGATAGTAAATTTTTTCTGGCAGTTGTGCCTGTTACGCCAGAGCCCTGAAGGACTCCCATCATCCAGGTTTTCGACAGGCGCGATCTTTATTGCTTACCTGGGCATAGCACTTGGCGTTGTAGCACTCACCAGACCGGATCAGCCCCTGTTGACCGTTACCGGAACAATCACCATTGGTATATCGCTTCAGGCCGGCGTGACGCTCCTGCTACTCCAGTTCAAGGGTTATTCCCATCGCTTTAACGCTACCTGGTCTGCCCTTCTTGGCACGAACGCCATCATGCTCCTGGTACTGCTCCCTTTTAATTTCATCATTCTCAACTCAGAAAGCGAATCAATTCTGATGTTTGCGGATTCTGCCACCTGGGTTTGCCTGGGTTGGTGGCTGGCCATCGCTGGTTATATCTATCACAAGTCAATGGAAGTCAGCATTTTGCAGGGTTCGGTTATCGCTTTCCTGATCGAGTTCATCGGCGTCATCATCGCCTTCAACCTTTTCCCGAGATAAATATGCACATTCACATTCTAGGTATCTGCGGCACTTTGATGGGCAGCATTGCTCTACTGGCACGGGAACTGGGCCATCAGGTCACAGGAACCGATGAGAACGTGTACCCGCCCATGAGCACCCAGCTGGAAAATGCCGGAATAGGCCTCGGTGCCGGTTATACCGCAGACTGCATTCCAGCGGGTACAGAACTCGTCATTGTCGGAAATGCCAATCTGCCAAGAGGCAACCCCGCCCTGGAAACGGTAATGAACAGGGGCATTGCGTACACTTCAGGCGCAGAGTGGCTGGGCAGATACCTTTTGGCCGACCGCTGGGTCATTGCGGTTGCCGGAACTCACGGCAAGACAACCACGACCTCAATGATTAGCTGGATACTGGAATACGCGGGGTTGAATCCCGGCTTTTTGATCGGCGGTATCCCGCAGAACTTCGACCAGTCTTCCAGGCTTGGCGATGCCCCCTTCTTTGTTATAGAAGCGGACGAATACGACACCTCCTACTTCGACCGACGATCCAAGTTTCTTCACTATCGACCCAGAACGCTGGTCATGAACAACCTCGAGTTTGACCACGCAGATATTTTTGAAGATCTCGATGCCATCAAGGCACAATTCCACCTGCTGCTCAGATCAGTTCCCAGCGAAGGCCTGGTCATACATCCATCTGATGATGCGAACCTGGATGACGTCATAGCCCAGGGATGCTGGACACCAACGCTGGCTATCGGCGGAGAACAACTTCAGGCCGAACTAAACAGCGACGACGGTTCGAGATTCTCGGTTGTTCTTGGAGGACAAACGAAAGGCGAGGTTTCATGGGCAATGACCGGTAATCACAACGTCAACAATGCGCTATCTGCAATTGCCGCGGCCCGCCACGTAGGCGTTTCGCCGGAGGTTGCCTGCGAAGCACTCTCAGGCTTTGAGGGCGTAAAAAGAAGAATGGAACTGATTCATTCAGAACAAACCCAGTCCAAACCGAGTCTTCATATCTATGACGACTTCGCTCACCATCCAACGGCAATAGACACCACGCTTGCGGGCTTAAGGAACAAAGTAGGTGACGAACGAATTCTTGCCATCATTGAACCCGCGTCCCATACAATGAAACTTGGTATTCACGAATCTACCCTGGCGAACAGCGCCAGGCACGCAGACCGGACCATCTGGTTTCAACCGACCAGCGTCAAGTGGGATATGCAAAAGCTTTCCAAAGGGGAGATGAGCCTTGCGAGCGACATCGGAGACCTGGTAGAAACAACCGCCCGGGAAATCACAACACGGCACTCAAATCTGCACGTCGTCATCATGAGCAACGGCTCTTTTTCGGGGTTTCACACCCAGCTCATAGAACGCATTTCAGCCTGACTTGACCCAGGAAGAGACTTCTTAAATACTGGTGAGCCGCCTCAGGGATCGGCGAGCATGACGAACACGGTAGACGCGATTTCCTGCGCTCACCTGGATTGGATTTTTGATCTTTGTAAAAGCAGATCAATTCACCTGCAACGCATAACAAGCGAGTGCCCCTATTCGTTGGAGCATCTGACCGATCAAACGCAAACCATTCCCTGGAATACCTTTCTCGATCTCGTTTCCCAAACCGGGAAGTTCTTTGACGAGGACGATCTCAGGGAGATTGGCCGGCATTCCTGGAACTCCCCGCTGCTGCAGGTACACGCTGGCATTGGGCGGATTATGTTTAGCCCGCTCGACCAGTTTCTCAGCATCTATGGTGCCGGTGGCTACTGTGGACGCCACTTCCCAATTGAAACCTCGGTAGAGCGCTTATCTGATACACAGATCGAAATCCGACTGGAAACCAAACAGGACCTCGCGACCAGCCAGGCCTTCTACACTATTCTCGCTGGGCAAATGGAGGACCTTACAACGGCCATCGGGCTGCCCCGATCGATGGTAACCATGACGTTCCGGGACCAGACGGCACGCTACTCTGTGTTGATCCGTAAAACCAGTTTGCCTGTCTCTGCATTTCGGCGCCTGGCACGATGGTTTACGGCTTCGAAAATGGTCACGCGGGAATTCTCAGGGATTCAGACGCGATTGGAAAACGTGACCCGAGACTACCAAAGGTCAATATACGACAAAGAATCTACCCTGAAGAGACTGACCCAGAGGCTGGGCTTCTTTGAACTTGCCGGTGATCAACTCCCGAATATTATATGGACGATGACAGCAAACGGAGATGCCCGGTTCATTAGCGGCATAACCCGGCAGTTGGGTTACCAGGCAAGCGAGGTAGTCCTCAAAGACATCACAGATCCTCTTGAAGTAACAGCCCTCACCGGGCTGGTTTCCTCAGTGGTTCAGTCCTACCCACCCGAAGCTGAACTCCCCGACACCCTCAAAAACCCTTCTATGGAACTCGTGGTTAAACATAAACGGGGACACTACATCCAACTTGTCGTACGGGTAATTCCAGGATCCCGGATTGGACACTCATCCGAAGAAACACATCACGCCCTTTGCATCGCGACAGATGTCACCGACCAACAACAACTTGCCAATGCCCTAACCCGGCAAACCGAAAACCTTCAGGTCATCAGCGATCTGTCACTGGATGCCATCTTTACCCTGGGAATGGGTGAACAGATCATTGATGCCAACCCGGCCGCCTATGAGATTTTTGGATATCAGGATACGGAGCTTATTGGCATGAGCATCACAGATCTGCTACCTCGCTCACTGGCAGGTTCTCATCAGGGCATCCGGCGAGACCGCTCGACACTACCGTTACAGGTTGTTACTTCGTCCGACAAACCGGGAAAAACGGACAAAAGCCTGAACAGCATTTGCGTGGTCAGGGACCTGACCAGCAGAGCACTTTTCCAGAAAGAAAAGCAGTCCCTTGAGAGACAAATTCAGTCTGTACAGAAAGTGGATTCGATCGGCCAGCTTTCCAGTGGGATCGCACATGATTTTAACAACCTGCTGGTCGCTATCATGGGGCTAACTGACCTCGCCTTGAAATCAGCCACGAAGGAAGAACTCAGCGATAGGTTGGTAGCAATCAGGGAAACCACTGAGAATGGAAAAGACATGACCCAGCGGCTGCTCAATTTCAGCAGGCATCAGGAAACCAGCTTCAAAATAATAGACGCTAACGAAACCATAAAAGACACCCTGACAGTGATCTCAGGCCTGTTACCGGATTCCATTAACGTGGACGTTCGTATCCATGGGAGCCCTGTCTATCTGCTGGCTGATCACACCCAGATTGAGCAGGTTCTGGTCAATCTTGCTGTGAATGCCCGCGATGCAATGCCAAACGGCGGGACACTCCAGATCAACACCAGCAGCATCCCTGACAAAAATGAAGCCCCAACACATGTCGCCGGACAGTTCATACTGGAGGTCATTGATACCGGTGCAGGAATGGATCAACAGACGATACAGCGGATATTTGAACCCCTATACACCAGCAAACCGGAAGGCCGCGGCACGGGCCTGGGCTTGTCAGTCGTCTCAAGAATCGTCAACCAACACCAGGGAACCATTAGCGTTAACTCAGCGCTGGGTATTGGAACGACCTTTCGGGTTTCGCTACCGTCAGTAACACACGGACGACACGCCCTGGCAGCCGGTTCACCGGCAAAGGTCCGGCAAGGCTCAGAAACCATTCTGCTGGTTGAAAACAACTCCAGGGATAGAAGCCTTGCCAGGTTAATCCTCGCGGGTGCAGGCTACCAAGTACTCGAAGAATCCGATGGTGCCGCAGCTGTAGCGACCTATCTCGACAATGCTGAATCAATAGACCTCGTCATTATCGATGTGGCGCTACCTGGAATCGGAGGAGTTGAGGCCGCCAGGGAAATCTCAATCCAGCATCCAGATGTGAATATTATCTTCACCAGTGGTTATCCCGCTGGCAGCGAACACACAAAACCCGCCATCGAAACAGGCAGAATGACAATCCTAAAGCCCTTTGGCGTTGAATTACTCAGGTCCGAGGTTCGAATGGTCCTGGACAAAAAACATTATAAAGGCGTAGAAACCAGTTAAGGCGCAGGTGGCACTTCAAACATGAGCTTTCGGGCACCTTCCGGATCAGGAGAAATACCTGGAGTGTCTTCACAAAACTCAATCAAGATGCCATTAGGATCCGTATAGTAAACAGACTGACACCAGTCATGGTCTAACTCCATGGCAGGTTCAATCTTCGCCTCTGCCATTTTCTGCTTAACTTCCGCCACCCGCTTGGCATCCGCCTTAAATGCCAGATGGTTTACCCAGATTGGAAGCCCCATACCAGTGGAAATGTCCGTTTTGAAGTTTTCCGGCTCCCCGACATTGTGGAGGTCAAAAAACGCCAGAGAACTGCCATCACCCAGATCAAAGAAGATGTGTCTCATGAAATGTGCTTGTTCTCCCGCCACCTCTGTATGGATAAGCGGAAATCCAAGTAAATCGTCATAAAACCTGACGGTTTCTTCAATATCCCTGCAGGCAAATGCCACGTGGTGAAATCCAGCCATCTGTTTATTCCTTTTCTGTTTTGCATTCGAGTGTTCCACTCATACTTCCATTAGTACAAGGGCAATGCAAACCACCCGCTCTCACCCGCAGCTGGTTAGACCTGCCACCTGAATTTGGCTAACATGTGCGACCTTCGCGGCCATCCCGTGATCAATAACGGGATCAACAACGCGTTCAATAACGCGTTCAACAAAGAGTCTATACAGTCGATGAACCTAAAGAAGTACCTTGATCGCGAGTTTGAGAGCGGCCTGCGCACCCTCGGTGCCGCAGATGCACCCGCTGTCGTTAAGCAGGCCAGTAAACCTGAGTTTGGTCACTATCAGGCCAACGGTGTTATGGGAGCAGCAAAAAAGCAGAAGTCCAATCCAAGAGAACTCGCACAGTCCCTTCTTGATTTGATAGAAAAATCAAAGGAACTGACCGGGGTTGCTGAGTATGAAATCGCCGGACCTGGTTTCATCAACATTACACTGACACCCGCATTCATTCAGACTGAACTCGATCGAAACGCGAAAGACCCCAGGCTTGGGATATCACTAGAGACCGCCCGAAAAATACTGATCGATTATTCATCTCCTAATCTCGCCAAGGAAATGCACATCGGCCACCTGCGCTCTACGGCAATCGGCGATGCTAACGTGCGAATTCTGGAGTTTCTGGGGCATGAGGTGGTCAGGGCAAATCACGTCGGTGATTGGGGTGCCCAGTTTGGTAGTCTGCTGGCCTATTTGGACAAGCTTGAACAGGCTGGCGAGGAACTGGCGACGGAACTAAAAGACCTGGAGGTTTTTTATCAGAGAGCCAGCGAACTGTTCAAAACCGATGAAGAATTTGCAGACCGCGCCAGAGAGTTTGTGGTTCGATTGCAATCGGGCGACGCGAAATGCCACGGGTTATGGGAACTTTTCATCAATGAGTCAATCCGCCACTGCCAGGCCATCTATGATCTGCTCGACATTTCCCTGACGCCGGATAACGTTCGTGCGGAAAGCGCCTACAACGACGAGCTTGCGCCTACCATTGAAAAACTCGAGACCAAGGGTCTTGTGGAAGTTTCAGACGGTGCCAAATGCGTGTTCATGGATGAGTTTACGGGTAAGGATGACAAACCGCTTCCGGCGATTGTCCAAAAATCGGACGGCGGCTATCCCTACATGGCAACGGACCTTGCTGCGGCACAATACCGTGGCCAAACACTTGGCGTCGACGAGGCACTCTATTTCGTTGACGGTCGACAGTCGCTCCATTTGAGCCAGCTCTTTGCGATTGCACGTGCAGCCGGGTTCATTGAGAAAGATCAGGTATTCAGTCACATTCCCTTCGGCACTATCCTGAACAAGGAAGGGACGCCCTTCAAAACCAGGGACGGCGGAGCGGTAAAGCTTGCGGACGTCGGCGTTGAGGCTATCGAAAGAGCGCTGCAGCTGGTCAGTGACAAAAACCCTGATCTGACAGAAGAAAATCGCAATCATATTGCTCGGGTGGTCGGTATTGGCGCTATCAAGTATGCAGAGCTGTCTAAAAACCGAACGACTGACTATATCTTTGACTGGGACACCATGTTGTCTTTCGAAGGTAACACCGCGCCTTACCTTCAATACGCCTATACCAGAATCATGAGTATTTTCCGCCGCGCCGGATTGAAGGCTGAGGATATTAACGCTCCATTCAATCTTACTGAACCGGCCGAACTCACTCTCGCCACCAGGCTACTACAGTATCCCGAGGCAGTGGAAAGTGTTGTCGAGGACTATCAGGCAAACATTCTGTGTAATTACCTGTTCGATCTGTCCCAGCACTTTATGACATTTTATGAATCTTGCCCCGTCCTGAAAGCTGATGACGATGTGCGAGATTCAAGGTTGAGATTATGTGATCTCAGCGCGAAAACCCTGCAGCATGGTCTCGGCCTACTCGGCATCCAGACAGTGGACCACATGTGAAGGTGGCGTTGATTGCAGCACAGGCGGAGAACCGGGTTATCGGTCGTGGCCTGGAGATTCCCTGGAAAGTTAAGGGTGAACAGGCGCTGTTCAAGCAGATCACCATCAATGGCACATTGATTATGGGCCGCAGGACCTACCAGAGTATTGGCCGACCCTTACCAGGCAGAACCACCATTGTCGTCAGCCGGGATTCGGAGCTTGTCATTCCCGGATGTGAAACCAGCACCAGCCTGGAACAGGCAATCGCCAGAGCTAAAGAAATTGGCAAGCCCATCTTTGTTGCTGGAGGGGGGGAACTGTATCAACAGGCCATGATCGTCGCAGACGAAATCCACTTAACGACCATTCATACCTCGGTCGAGGGCGACATCCTGTTCCCGGATGTACCCGACCATTTCAAACTCGTCGAGGAAAAACCCTTTACCTCAAACATTAACTATACTTATCGCCACTTTGAACGTACCTGAGAGACACCATCCTTGAGAGACAACATGAAATTTAAAAATCGCGTAACAGAAATGCTGGGAGTTGAACTACCCATCGTACAGGCACCCATGGGCTGGATCGCACGCTCGCAATTAGCCTCCGCCGTCAGCAATGCGGGTGGCATGGGAATCATCGAGACGTCTTCCGGTGAACTCGATGTGATCAAAGAAGAGATTAAAAAAATGCGTGACCTGACGGACAAGCCATTTGGCGTCAACATCGCGCAGGCGTTTGTCAGGGACCCCAATATCGTTCAGTTCGTCATTGACCAGGGAATCAAGTTCGTCACAACCTCTGCCGGATCTCCAATGAAGTACACCGCAGATCTGAAGGCCGGTGGCCTCATGGTGTTTCATGTCGTGCCGACACTGGACGCTGCACTCAAAGCTGTGGCGGCAGGTGTTGATGGCCTTATCGTCGAAGGCGGCGAAGGGGGCGGATTTAAGAACCCCAATGACGTAGCCTCGATGGTGCTTCTGCCACTGGTTCGCTCCAAGGTAGATGTACCCATTATTGCCGCCGGTGGATTCGTCGACGGCAAGACTATGGCAGCTGCATTTGCCCTGGGCGCTGAAGGCATTCAGATGGGCACACGAATGGTTTCTGCAGCGGAGTCGCCGGTTCATGAAAACTGGAAAAACGCGATCGTTGATGCCAAGGAAACAGGCACTGTGTTCCTTAACAAGTTCCACTCTCCGGCACTTCGGGCGCTGCGAACCGAGCGTACCTCAAGACTCGAACGAGCGCCGGAGACAAATGTGATGCCTGAATTTGGTACAGCGCAGGATCTTTACTTCGGAGGTGACATGGAAGCTGCAATTCCCCTGTCAGGTCAGGTTGCAGGTCGCATTGAGTCTGTGAAGCCAGTGGCTGAAATACTGGCAGAAACCGAGGCCGAATTTTTCGAAACGATCAGTTCGCTAGCCCAAAGCTATTCGTAACACCCTTACCTCTGACAGCCATGCTTGGTGTCCGCTCACATTCGTGAGCAGACTCCATTGTTGTATTGAGTGCCAGGCACATATCGACAACCGGCAGTTCGTTTTCATCCAGACGCGTTGATGCGAGCAGGTCTTCATAAACCTCCGCGTTGGATAGCGCCGGACTGCGCTCTTTCATCAAGGCCACAATCCCCGACACGTAGGCAGTCGCCATCGAACTACCTGACTTAAACCCGTAGGTTGCACCCGGCGCCGTCGTTAACATGTCAGTCCCCGGCGCAAGCAACATCCTGGCGAGCCCATCCTCAAGATTGATGGCTGTACCAACCGCGATGACCTCTTCCATGTTTGCGGGAAACGATTCAGCCAGCCCCCCGGATTCATCAACGGCGCCTATCAGGACGATACCTTTACGGTAAACCTCCCTGAGCAACCGCTCAATGATCGCATCGCCCGGGCCCGACAGGCTGAGGTTCAGAATATCTGGTTGTTGGACCAGCACATCACCCAGCGCCTTAATGATCGATACCGAATCACAGGAGGTTCGCCGAGACGCCTTTGCCTGATGACAGGCTTTGAATACCATCAGCTGTACATCAGGGGCAACACCAACGATGCCAAGATCATTATTCGCCGCCGAAGCGATCACACCGGCAACAGCGGTACCATGCTCGTCACTGTCGAAAGAGTCCTGATCGTGATCAACCAGGTTTCTGGTGTACACAATCTTATCGGTTAACTCCGGATGCCATCGATCGACGCCGGTATCAAGGATGCCAACGGTGACATTCTTGCCGGTAGAAATCTGATGAATGCTGTCTATGCGATCCCCATTAACCGTACTTTGCAGGACAAAGTACGGATCGTTATAGGACATCAGGGTATAAGGTTTTACGGATTGGACTGACTGGACCCGGCTGTCCGAGGATAGACCAGAGACAACGTCATCGAGAGTTCGACTGGACCCAAACTCCGCGACCACAGCCTCTACGTTGAGTGCCTGAATCGTGAACTGGGAGACCTTTTTTAGTCCGTGAAACCGGAGCACCGCCTGAATCAGATTCTGCTCAGGCGGCTCATTCACTGAAGAGTTTGAGGTAAAGCCGACAGCAAGCTCACTACCTGCCTGCGCATAAGGAACCGTAAACACGACGTTACTTGCGTACATATCCACCGGTGGTGTTGACGCACAGCCCGCCATGAGAAATAGCAGAAATAAGAGGCTACCGGTTCGTGAAACTCGCATACTCAACCCCCTCAATTTGTTGAAGCTGGTTCAGGAAAGCAGCAGAGCTGGTCTCGTCAGGCACGACCAACTCAACGATGTAACTACCATTTTCATCCGGGCCGCTAACGATGTTGGAGCCCGTTTCGATAAGCGCTTTCCTAAGGGTCACCGCAGGAATCGGTGTTGTGAACCCGAGTTCCAATCGCTCGACCTGACCAACCTCGTACTTTCCCGTTTCCAGTGGCTCGACACTCAAGGTCTGAAACTCGTCACCTGCACGGTTCGGCGCCAGGAACTGTGTCCCGCCAATCACAAGCGCGAGCACTGAAGCCGCAAGCGCAGTTGTCGTCAAACCGATTGAAAAACCCATTGCCCGGCGGCTTCGACCCGGAACCTCCTGCACACTGAGCTTATCCCTTTCCGAGGCTTCAATACGAGTGAGGACCTTCCGAAAAGATCTATCACTAGCCGGTGTCAACATGTCGGGTTCGAGGATAATCTGCTGAAGCTCATACAGTCGATCACGCTCTTTCTGGCACTCATCGCAATAAGCCAGATGGCGCAATACGCGATCAGCATCCCGCCCCCTCAATGTATCGTTTACATACCAGGGCAATAGCAACATTGCCTGTTCGTGTTCTTTAGGCTTAACCAATTTTCTACTCTCTTCCTGTTTTGTTTTCAGGCAGAACCTTTTTACCGGTTTCTTTCTCCTGAATGATTTGATCCGCTTTATTGCTGTCAGAATGATGTTCAAGGACCGGCAACAATTTCGCTAACCGCCGTCGGGCATGAAACATCCTCGTTTTTACGGTGTTTACGGGACAGCCCATAATTTCGGCTATTTCCTGATACGAATGCCCCGAAAAATAAGTCAACTCCACAACGCTGCGCTGGTCCGCAGATATCCGGTCCAGCCCACTGCTCAACCACTCGTCCAACCCGATCTTGCTAATCAGATTATGGCTGTCCGCGAGATCATCGTATTCATGTATCTCCTCAGCATTTTGCTCCGGCATCTTCTTCAGCTTATCCAGGGCCTTTATTCCCTTAAGGTAAGAGATGCCGGTGATCCATGTCGAAACTTTCGACCTCCCCTCAAACCCTGAGGCCTTTTCCCAGACAACGAACAAGGTGTCAGAAACGACTTCTTCCACCAGCTCTGGCCTGCGCAACATCCGGCTTAAATATCGGGTGAGCTGCGGGTGCATTCGTTTATAGAGTTTCTCGAAAGCGACCCTGTCCTTCACAGATACCCGCTTCAGCAGCTCCAGATGCTCTGCATCGTCGCCACCACGGCTTGTTTCGAGATCATGAATTGACATAATTGCCTGTTTACAGCCCGTTATGATGAATGTGTCCGATATTGCGCCAAAATGGTTCAACTTCACAACATTGATTACCGGCGACTCCCGACAGGCATTACCCCGGTTAAAAGCCAGAGTAATAGGATAATTAACATGCGAATAATGGCCATCCTGCTCCTTCTTGCTTCCTCATTGCGTGCGGTCGCTGATTTTGAAGCAGCATCCCAGGCCTATCGCGACAGGGACTATGACGGAGCATTCAAGGCTTTCACTGAACTGGCTAAAAATGGCGATGCAAGGTCCCAGGCTGTTTTGGCCATCATGTACAAATATGGTGAAAGTACAGCTATTGACCTTGAGCAGGCATTTCACTGGTATTTTGAGGCTGCTTCCCAGGGGTATCCACCGGCCGAGTACAACGTTGGCATCATGCTGGTTGAGGGTATCGGCGTCACCGCCGACCCGGAAGCGGCGAAGGAATGGTTATCCCGAGCGGCGGATTCGGGACACGAGGCCGCCAGGGATCAATTTTTAATGCTGACCGGAGATGCCGAGACCGTAAAGGTTTCAGAACCAGTCGCCTGGTCACAAAACTGGAACCTTCGATTACCCAACGACATCCGATTCCAGTCACCGGAAGATGAGATAAACCGCTACAGGACCTATCGTATCCAACTAGGTGCTATGAGCAGTATTGCGGGAGCCAGGCGACTATGGCAGCAGGCTCTCGCCAGCAGTGATTCGTTGCTCAAGGGTTTCGAGCCTGTTTACCGGGAAGGGAAATCCGGGTCCACTAACGTGTGGCGGGTGCAGTCAGGTAATTTCACTTCAGCTTCCTCCGCCGGCGACCTTTGTTCTCAATACAAAGCCAACCCACGCAGCGAGACCGGCTGTATTGTGGTCAGTGAATAAGAAAGTATCCTGCGGACACTGACGTCACCGTTAGTAGTACCCAGATCCGTCCTGGGCGAGATTTGCCCCACTATACATTCCCGCACTGAACTCGCGGGGAGTGCTAGAATTGCTCTATGACAGACGAAGAGCCTATGGGGAAGACTGTCCCAAACGAACCCCCGACCAAGCCCCAAACCGACACGGTTGTTTATGCACCAATGGTTGGCGACTCAGATGCGAATCCAGCAACCTCCGGCAATGCCGCGCTTTGTCCAAATTGTGAAACCCCCATCAACGGTCCGTTCTGTGCGACCTGCGGCCAGTCCCAAAAGAACCTGAACAAACAGGTATGGTCCCTCGCCGGAGAAGTGCTGGATGATATTTTCAGGCTGGACTCCCGGGTATCCCGAACACTGTTCGCTCTTTTCTTCAGACCCGGCTTCCTGACGACTGAATATTTTGATGGCCGCAGGGCCAGATACAGCCCTCCCATTCGCCTGTATCTCGTTATCAGTTTTCTCTTTTTCTTCACTACTCCGATCATGAACAGTCTTGACTCCGCATCATCGGAAGATAGTCAGATCATCACCATTGAGAATGACGAGGAAGATGGGGAAGATGAGCTGAGCACCAAACTCTCCAGCATTAACCTCAGCTGGTTATCAAGAGAGGAAAATGAAGCACTGGTAATCCTGCTTGAAAGGCAGATCAAAAAAACAGTGACCCGGGTAGAAGAAGATCCCTCTGGTCTGTGGAGCGAGGTAATGGACCTCATGTCCGCAGTCATGTTTTTCATGCTGCCAATCTTCGCGATTTTCCTGAAATTGTTCTACATCGGCAGTGGGGTTTACTATGCGGAACACCTTTTACTGGCCCTTCATAATCATTGCTTCCTGTTTTTGGCAACACTGTTTGCCGGTTGTCTTGAATTGCTGGAGACCAGCGCCATTGGTGTTGCTACCGGGCCAGTCGCCTCACTGATTACATTCTGGATACCGGTGTATATGTATCTCAGCCTGAAAAACACATTCGGACAATCCCACGGCATCACCGCCCTCAAGTTTTTCTTCCTGGCCATGGTGTACATCGTACTTGCCTCGCTGGGACTGGCTGCAGCATTGAGCGTCGAGGTACTCACCCAATGAGATTTGATCTGGGCCTAGTCCTGAAACAACTCGGCATTACCGAAGACTTCATTGCAGCATGCCCGATGCCGGCCTGTGAGGAATGCACAGATCTTGTGGACGCCGGTTTGGATTTATTTAATCGACCCCAGAAAATGACACCGCAAACCTTTGATGCCTGGTGTGCCATGAAAGCTGCCGCGAAATCCGCGGGGCTGGAACTCATACTCGTATCTGCACACCGGTCCATCGAATACCAATGCGAGCTCATCCGCCGAAAACTGAAAGAAGGCAGATCAATAGAAGACATACTCCAGGTAAACGCCATCCCGGGTTACAGTGAGCACCACACCGGCCGTGCGCTGGACCTTCATGCGGGTTTTGATGCGCCGCTTGAGTTAGCCTTTGAGAACCATCCGGCATTCAGATGGCTATGTGACAACGCTGCTGAATTCAATTTCCACCTGAGCTACCCCAGAGACAATCCGTCGGGAATTGACTATGAACCCTGGCACTGGTGTTTTTCTACTGACCGGCCATCTTCATACAGTTAGGCGCTGGTGAAGGAGTAGAGAAGTCGTCAGCTCACCCTAGATACCCAGGGCGAGTATCTCAAAGCTAGATATGGAAGTCCCACTGCAGGCGAATGATGTGGTAGCGGGCATCTCGCCCGTCATGTTGTCTTTCTCGCCCATCCGTATAGTCAAAGGACAGTTTGTTATCGTGTCCACTGAAGAACCAGTTGACGCCAAACGTGACCTCCGTTTCACTGTCGTGATCGGCGCTGGACACGGGATCAACATGAGCATAACGAAGCGCAAACTCCAGTTGACGCGGCAATGTGGTCCATCGCCCGTGAGGGAAAAAGCCAACCTGGGCATAACCACCATGGACCTTCTGCTTTCTACCGGAGCGCGTGTCTGAAATAGTCTTTGTATGGTATTCCTGTTGCCAGGAAAATCCACGAAACTGATAAGCGGACTCCACAGCATACTGACGAACCCGGTACTGGTCTTCGGTACCCACATCGTATCCGGGCAGGGACCCGCCTCCAGCCGAGGAAAAAGCTGTATAAGACCCCCGGTAAGATGCGGTCAGCAGACTTAACACACCGCCGGGATTTTCCTGATAGTCCGTATCACTCTGGGAAAAGGCCAGCTCCGCACCTGTAATGTTCCAGTCCCAGCGTGCAAGCCACATTGGCGTGTCTACCTCGCCTTTGCCATTTCGACCAGCACCTTCGAGCAAACCCAATGAATAGGAACTATCAAAAGCACTCCCTGAGCCAATACGACCAAATAACAATGCACCTCGCTGACGGTCCAGCGTAAACCAGCGATTGGCAATCGATCGATCGGCAAACTGTTGTTTACCAGACGAATCCACTCGCTCACGGTTATAGGGAACTTTCCATTGGCCCAGTCTGAAATTGAGCCAGTCTCTTGTTGTGTTGAGGGTGAAGCGTAAATCCAGCAAACGGTGGCTGGGGAAGTCATACTCCGTGTAGTAGGTCAGCCCGGTTAAACCGGCCTTTCCACCGATCTTGATTCGCGAACGGTTAACCCTCGATTCACGTATCTTGTTAGGGTCAGTAGGTCCCAAAGACGGCGGCTCTTCGATCGTATGACGTAGTTGCGCCCTGAGTTTAATCTCCGCAGAAAAATGTTCCGTACTGACATCAAGGCCGGGCCAACTGTATTCAGGCTCGTTTGCCAACACAGGCAGATGAAGGAAAACCAGGATCAGCAACTGGCAGCGATATAGGTTCATGAGGGGGACATAGTGGAATCAGGCAAGACCGTAAACCTTTAACAGGAACAGGCCAATACTGCAGGATAAAATGCAGACAAGCGTGGTGGTCATGACCAGATTGGCTGCCAAAGAATCATTAGCACCGAGCGCCTTAACCATCGCGTAGGACGCCGTGGCCGTCGGGCTGACAAAGAGTAAAAACAGCACACCCAGGTCGGTTCCCCGAAAGCCTAACTGAATGGCGATCAATACCAGCACACCTGGTAACAAGACTGCCTTCAGGCAGATCACCAGACCCGTCGCCTGTGAAGAGTCGCGCAGGGCCCGCAGGCTCATCCCCGCACCGGTACCCAGCAGCGCCAACGGCAGGGCCATAGACCCAATGTATTCACCGGCACTTAGCACGATGCCTGGTACACGAATGCCACTGAACGCGACAACAAAGGCCACAGCAATCGCGACAATCAGGGGGTTTCTTAGAATGTCGGTAAACACGACGAGCCAGTTGAGGTCAGTTTTTGCATAGAAGCTGAGAATAAATACCGACAGGATGTTGTATGAAACGGTTAGGCCGGCCATCAGCAGCGATGCCAGCGCCAGACCCGGCGCACCGTAAGCATTCGCACAAAGCGCCAGACCAATGACACCGAGGTTGCTGCGAAAAGCGCCCTGCACTACCACACCGCGATCTTCTCTCGGCTCAGTAAACGTTGCGGCCACCCAGCTCAATCCAAAAGCGAGGATCGCACCGCACAGGCTAAAGTAGAACACCGGAAAGTTGATCGTTGTCTCCAGGTCAATCTGGCTGATTGTGGTAAACAGCAGTACAGGCAAACAAATCGAAAACACCAGGCGGGATGCGATCTGGTTAAAGTGGTCGTCAATGAAACCAATGCGTCGCAGCGCAAGCCCCAGCAGCACAATCAAAAATATTGGCCCGGTCACAATCAGTGTTTCTGACAAAATACCTAGGTACAACGCGGCAGCCTCTGTAATCCTGTTATGGGCATTTAGTGACCGCTGGACTTTTTCCGCGTGCAGCATGCGTCGGCAAAGCCAGGGAGAGTGTTGCTGCCAGAACAAGGAACACCGCCGACACCCACAGGCAAGCAACGATCCCGTAGATCTGAAATACCCAGCCGGACAGTACGGTACCGATCAGCCTGCCCATAGCATTTGCCATATAGTAGAAACCCACATCCATCGATACCCCGTCCTCATCTGCGTAGCTCACAATCAGATAACTGTGCAGCGATGAATTCACCGCGAACAGGGCACCGAAGACGAGAAGACCGCCCGGCAGGACCAGCTCTGGTTGCAGGTCGATCAACATAGCTATCGCTATCAAAGCCGGGACGATTGAAAGCGCCATGGCCCATAGACAAGCACTTTTACCATCGGGAACTTTTCCTTCAGCCTTGCCAGTCAGGCGCGGGGCAAATGCCTGTACTACGCCATAGCCGATCACCCAGCTGGCCAAAAAGCCAGCGACGTACCAATGATCCCAACCGAATGTGACAGACAGGTAAACTGGCAGCGCAACCACGAACCACACATCCCTTGCACCGAACAAAAATAGCCGTGCCAGTGAAAGCACATTAATTGCTTTGCTTTTAGAGAAAACCTCTGTGAACTTGGGTTTGTTTTTAGCCTTGCCCAGATCTTTTCTTAAGGTCACCAGACTGCTTACCCAGACGACCGCCAACGCTATCACCATGACCAGAATGGCATCGTGGAAACCGAGTAAAGTCAGCAGCACGCCACCCAGGAAAAAGCCACCACCTTTCAACGCGTTCTTGGAACCCGTTAGCAACGCAATCCACTTGTAGAGCCTTGCCTGTTCTTTGTCCGGGACCAGAAGCTTGATTGAGCTCTTCGCACTCATCTTGTTGAGGTCTTTCGCGATACCAGAAATTGCCTGCGCACCCATCACCCATGCAACCGACAGCATCGCACTCGGCACCAGCAGCATACCTAACGCAAGTAACTGTAAACCAAGCCCAATGTTCATGGTGCGATTGAGCCCGATTCGGGCACCCAACCAGCCACCGACAAGGTTGGTCACCACACCAAAAAACTCATAGAACAGAAATAGCAGGGCAATCTGAAGCGGGCTGTAACCCAACGTATGGAAATGCAACACCACAAGCATACGCAGGGCGCCATCGGTTAAGGTGAATGCCCAGTAGTTACCGGTAATCACCAGGTACTGCCTGACTTCTGCCGATAATCCTGAAACCGTGTTCATGGTTTCGTCATAACCATGTTTTCATAACCATGTTTTCATAACCATGCTGTCATGCTGCGGGTTGCCCAACCATCCGCATCAGCTCTGCGGTGCGATTGGCGTAACCCCATTCATTGTCATACCAGACATACAGCTTCACCTGTGTGGCGTTGATCACCATGGTAGACAAAGCGTCAACAATGCAGGAGCGCGGATCGGTCCTGTAATCAATAGACACAAGCGGGCGCTCCTCAAAACCAAGAATCCCCTTCAATTCATTGTCTGCCGCCAGCTTGAACAACTCGTTTACCGCTTGCTCGGTCGTCGCATGCTTCAACTCGAACACACAATCAGTCAATGACGCATTAGCTAAAGGAACACGTATGGCGTGACCGTTTAGCTTGCCTTCAAGCTCAGGAAAAATGTTTGTGATCGCCGTGGCTGAACCCGTGGTGGTCGGTATCAGGCTCATCCCGCTGGCGCGGGCACGGCGCAGGTCTTTATGGGCCGCATCCAGAATGGTCTGTGTGTTGGTGACATCGTGGATGGTGGTCATACTGCCATGTTTGATCCCCAGATTTTCTTGCAGCACCTTAACAACGGGGGCAAGGCAATTCGTCGTGCAGGAAGCCGCTGTCACAATAGGATGGATGGCGGGATCATAGAGGTGCTGATTTACCCCCATAACAACATTCAGCACACCCTCTTCTTTCACTGGCGCCGTGACCACTACTCGCTGAACACCCTGGTCGAGGTAGGACTGCAACAGGGCTTTGGTTTTCATTTTCCCGGAGGCTTCAATGACGATGTCGCAATCAGACCAGTCAGTTTCACTGATGGTCTGGTTTCTACTAAAACCGATGTTGCGCCCATCAATGACCATACCATCGTTGTCGGCAACCGCATTGTGGTGCCAGCGACCATGAACTGAATCGAAGGTCAGCAGGTGTGCAAAAGTTTCAGCATCCCCCGCAGGATCATTGACGTGGATAAACTCAATCTCGTCCCAGTCAAAAGCTGCGCGCAAGGTGAGCCGACCCATGCGGCCAAAGCCGTTTATGCCTACTTTAATTGTCATGAGGTGACAGCCTTAGTGTTTAAACAGAAATTGTGTGCGATTGGCGAAGTAAACCAGTGAGAGCATGACCGGCACCTCAACCAGCACACCCACGACCGTTGCCAGTGCCGCGCCGGAATGTAAACCGAAGAGCGAAATCGCGACGGCCACCGCCAGTTCAAAAAAGTTGGACGTTCCAATCAGGCAGGCCGGTGCTGCAATATCGTAGCTGAGTTTTAAGCGGTAGGCGGCGAAGTAAGCAATCGCAAAAATGCCATAGGTTTGAATGACCAGGGGAACCGCGATCAGCCCAATGGTTTGTGGCTGCTCAATGATCACTTCTGCCTGAAAGCCAAACAGCAGCACCACCGTGGAGAGTAGTCCAATGATAGACCAGGGCTTTATTTTACGAAGGAACTGATTCAACCGATCGTCCTGACTATCTGATTCCAGCCTGCGCCGAGTAAAGATACCGGCCACCAGCGGCAGAACCACATACAGCACCACTGATAGCAGAAGTGTTTCCCACGGAACCTGGATATCGTTAACCCCCAGCAAGAGGGCAGCCAGGGGTGCAAAGGCAAACACCATGATGATGTCATTGATAGACACCTGAACCAGTGTGTAGTTTGGGTCGCCTTTCGTTAACTGGCTCCAGACGAAAACCATCGCGGTACAGGGCGCAACACCCAGCAGGATCATACCCGCGATGTATTCATTCGCCGACGACGGATCTACCCAGTCAACGAACAGTACTTTAAAAAAGAGCCATCCCAATGCAGCCATACTGAACGGCTTAACCAGCCAGTTGATGACGAGGGTCAGTATTAAACCCCTGGGCTTCTTTCCAACGTCCCTGACCGAAGAGAAATCGATCTGCACCATCATTGGGTAAATCATGACCCAGATCAGTACCGCAACAGCCAGGTTAACGTGGGCGTACTCCAGTTCAGCAATCAATTGGAATGCTGACGGTATCAGGTTACCCAGCAGCACCCCTGCGATAATACAGAGGCCAACCCAGACAGAGAGATAACGCTCAAAATAACCCATCAGTCACTTCCCGTACTTTTTTAATTTGTCAGCAATCAATTGCTTCTGTTCTTCCGTCAGTGCTTTTGCTGATGATTTCGATTCACGCGCGAACACATACTTCTCCCGAACCACATGCTTCGGTTTAAAACCACTTTCTTTAAGGTAGGCCCAGGCGTCATCAATCATCCCGGGGTTACCACAGAGCAAGAAGTGATCGGCGTCGGGGGTTACTTCAAGACGCTCAATTTGAGCATTGACGTACCCATCATGTTCATACCCCGCCGACGCCTTTTCCCGGGAGAGGCAGAGCCGCAACTCGAAATAGTCGTGCTGATCGGCATAATTTTTCAATAGATCACCGTAGATAAACTCTGATCGGTCCCTGACGCCAAGTAGCAGCAGCACCTCGGGGAAGCCACTCGTCTCCAGCTCTTTAAGAATTGGGATGTAAGGAGCCAGTCCAACGCTGGTTGCGACCATGACCAGTCTACCCGGCACCTCCTCTGGCAAGGTAAGGCGACCAAACGGACCCGTTACTTTGGCTTCGAGCCCTTCCTGGCAATCAAATAGAAGTTTTGTCGCGCGGCCACTATCGACCTGGGAAATCACCAGATCCATGTGGCGGCCATAAAGCTCATCAAAATTACACAGACTGTAGCTTCTCTCGAATTCCCCCTGTTCATCGGTAAAGACAAACCGATAGAACTGACCAGGCTTGTAGTCCAGAGAAATATTGTCTGCGCAGACGAACCTGAAATCTTTTGTCGATTCACTGAGGGTTCGGATACGCTCTAGGCGAACGGTAAACATTGAGTCGATCATGGCTGAAGAAACGGTATTATTACACACTTGATCCTCACTCCTCATAAGCAGGCCTAAATGAAAATCGCCGTCATTGGCGCTGGTCCCGCAGGACTGGTGTCGGCTCGTGAAGTTATCCGCCATGGATGCGAAGTCGCGGTGTTTGAAGCGGCTGATCAGATCGGCGGAGTCTGGGTCTTTGACGAGCGTGTAGAAGATGACCTGCTAGGGCAAGCTCCCGAACAGACGATTCGGTGCTCGCTCTATGATTCCCTGCGCACCAACATACCGCGAGACCTAATGGCCTTTTCCGACTACACCTTTGACTCTAAAGGTGGTGGTGATGATTCGTGGCCGAGATTTCCACACCATACAAAAGTTCTCGAATACCTTGAGAGTTTCTCAGAGCATTACACATTAACGCCGCATATCAGGCTCGCCGCGAAGGTGCAGGAAATTGAGAAATCCGGTAAAGGCTGGACAGTCCAGACCGGGGGCCTAAAGGAAGCGTTCGATGCGGTGATTGTCTGCAACGGTCACTACGCCCGACCTCGCATACCGGCATTACCGGGTATCGAGAATTTCCAGGGTCAGCTAATGCATTCGCACAACTATCGAGCGCCGGATGCCATGGCGGGTAAGCGGGTAGCGTTCTGGGGGACCTCCGCTTCAGGTTTTGATATCTCAGGAGAGATCGATAAGGTAGCTGCCCAGACATACTGGTGCGGTAATGCTTTTACTGAAGCTATGTCCCTGGGACCAACAAGAACTGCCTACCCCTCACCCTCGGGGTTCACGGAGTCGGGGAAATTGATTGTCGGCAACGAAGAACTCGACATAGATACCTTTATGTACTGCACCGGGTATCACTATGGCTTCCCGTTCATCAGTGGTGAGATTGTTGGCGTTGATGACAACTGGGTGAACCCCCTTTACCGGGATATCGTACCGCCTAACGACAATACGCTTGGCTTTATTGGTCTGCCCTACCTGATTATTCCGTTCCCGATGTTTGAGATGCAGGCAAAGTGGTTCGTCAAACAGCTGGTTTCGGAATTCACTTTGCCTGACGCCGCTACTCGAGCGGAGGAAGTCAGAAAAAGAGCTGAGCGCTTTCAACGCACGGGTATAAAAAAGCGTCACTACCACCGTCTGGGCGACCAGCAGTTTGAATACTATAATTCATTAGCGGAACAATCCGGTCAGCCGCCGGCTCCCGAATGGTTTACAC
>JABBBA010000105.1:21534-23231 GCA_018607685.1 K189A clade bacterium
GGTTTACACAGACCTGGTCAGATGCACAGAAGTCCCGGGAGGCAGACCCCACCAACTTCCGCGACATCAGCCTGCCCTGCCGAGGCCCGACTATTTGTCCTGGTCAACGGCTCCCATAAAGTCGATATCCCGCCCTTCATCATCGGGAATGGGTACTTCCCTGATCCGCTCATCAACGTCATCATATTCAAGACGCAGCGCACGACACATCGTGGCATGAAGCTCGTAGGTGCAGGTTGTATAGGTGAGTTCCAGAATCTCTTCATCTGACAGGTGTCTTTTCAGCACCTCAAAGGTACTGTCAGGAACCCTGCCACCGGCAAGCACCAGATCATCCGTGTAGGAGAGAACGGCCCTTTCAAGTTCATCAAAGCAGGAACTGCTACCCCAGCCAGGTATCGACTCAATCTGCTCTTCACTGAATCCAACGGCCCTTAGGGCTTTGCAATGTTGTGAGAAGACGAATTGGCTGCCCCTGGCATATCCAGCCCTCGCCTGGCCCAGCTCCCGCAGCTTCGCCTTTATTTTTCGGTTCTTTGCCCGATAGAACTGGAATCCGGCAACCGCATGATTAAAACAATCCGGAACCAGAGCAAATACCGTCCACCAGTTCCCCGGGGTGCCGGTCGCAGTACCGGGATGTTCGACCGGGTCCCGATCCGCGCCAAACAACGCATCATACAAAGGCAGTACTGAAGGATCGGCCTCAGCGCGGCTAACTTCTCTTAGTCTAGGCATAGTGTTTTCCTGTATTAATTCGATTCCTGTACCTTGATGATAGTATCACTCCTCTGACTTTTTACCGGCCTGACACTTAATGGCAGAAGTTTGATTAAAGGAACAAACCAACCCAGATTTGACGCTGTACGGGAAACATTCGGCTCGCTTTGGAACGAGATCGAGGTGGGCGCCGGGCTATCCGTTTTTCTAGGTGATGAACTGGTTGTTGACCTCTGGGGTGGGCACACCAACCGGGACCGGACGATTCCCTGGCAGCGGAATACTCTGGTTAACACCTATTCCATCAGCAAGGGCATAGTTTCACTGGCCCTGGCATGCCTGGCCGACGAAGGAAAACTCGACTACAACAAACCCGTCGCTGACTACTGGCCACAGTTTGGCGCCGAGCGGAAATTTGGCATTACCGTGACGCAGGCCCTGTCGCACCAGGCAGGCGTATACACATTCCAGCCACGCATTGAAGCAGAAGACCTTTATGACTGGCAGAAGTCGGCATTTAACATTGCGAGCCAGGCCCCCGCGTGGGAACCAGGTACAGCCTTCGGCTATCACTCAATCACCTGGGGATACATCGCTGGCGAACTGGTTCGCCGGATAACCGGAAAAACAACCGGTAACTACCTTCGAAGCCGGTTAACCGATCAACTGGACGCTGATTTCCATATTGGCCTGACCGATGCCGAGCAGGAACGGTGTGCAGAGGTGATCGGTCCGAATCACGCAAGGATTCCATTCAGGAAGCGGCCAATAACGAAAAAAGACACCCTGCCTGGTAATGACCCAGCACTAACACCCTACCGGCACGTGAGTTCGTCGGCATGGAGAAATGCGGAAATTCCATCGTCCAATGGACATGGCTCGAGCCTCGGGATTGCGAAGTGTTATCAGGCAGCCATTGCCGGGAAACTGTTTTCCACTGAAGCGCTGCAACTAGCCGTAAAGGAAGAAACTAATGG
>JABBBA010000376.1 GCA_018607685.1 K189A clade bacterium
CTTGAGTAACAGATAAAAGGTTGTTGCTGTCTGTTCTGGAAAGAGTTGTTAAAAGGGGAAGAACGACCCCCGGCATCTTTCACAGCATCGAATGAGTGGATTTATCGGCCCGGACGGGAGGTGTGGGCCAGGCAATCTCGGTTCTGCTATCAATACATCGGGTCCGCGCTGTTTCGGCATGAATCCTGCTGGTGTAAGGACACAACTGAGGAAGAGAAACACCCGACCATGCAAACCTACAAAAGCTGGAAGAACCAGGCTATTCAAGATGACCTTGAGTCTGGTGCCGACCAATGGAAAAAAGAAACTAAATCAGCGCTTTATGACTACCAGATTATCCAGCGTCGATATGAGGAGCTGTTAGAGATCAGGCGCTCCGGTGATGTCCAGGAACTCCTCTATTACCTCAAAGAAGGTTTGCACGGAAATACGGCGGGGATGGGTGCACCAAAATTGTACACGCGTGCACGGTTTGGCACTAAGGAACTGGTTGAGAAGTACGTTAACGAGGTCGTCCGTTCGATCCAGGAGCTGAACCAATCAGACAGTAAGAAAATCTCTTCAGCTGAAAAGCGAACATTGTTTCGCCGCACCAGCATGGGTTTCGGGCGAACAGCACTGATGTTGAGCGGGGCAGGCTCCCTTGGCATTTTTCATATGGGAGTGATCAAGACATTGGTCGATCAGGATATACTCCCCCGGGTCATTTCCGGGGCAAGTACAGGCGCGTTTATCACAGCAGTGTTGGGTACGCATCAGCCTGAAAACCGTCATGAGTTGGCGCGCAGTAAGGAATTGTTCGAGCTGATGAAAACCCATGAACCCACCTCAGGCAGAAGAAACATTGATCACTACGATCTTGAGAACCTGCTTCGAAACCTGGTACCTGACCTGACGTTTGAAGAAGCCTATGAAGTATCCGGGCTGCACATCAACATTTCGGTAGCGCCGAAAAGCATTCAGCAGAGATCGCGTTTACTTAATGCGACGACCGCACCGAATGCACTCATTAGAGAAGCCGTACTCGCATCCTGCGCTATTCCAGGCATGTTCCCGGCAGTACAGCTTGCAGCCAGAGATCACAAAGGCCAGAGACAGCCTTACATTCCGTCTAGATCGTGGATTGATGGGTCGATCATAGATGAGCTTCCGGCGAAACGACTCAGCAGGCTTTATGGCGTTAATTACTTTATCAGCAGTCAGGCTAACCCATCGGTTACTTCTGCGAGTGGATCCATGCTGTCGCCATTTTGTGCCTTGAACGACACATTTGAGGTCGCAGGCAGACAGTGGCTACAAACCGTTTACCCGTTCGTGATGGAGCAGGTACGTGACACCTATCCTGTTAATGTCATGGCCCGCAACTGGTTCAGTTCAGCAACGCAAGAGTACAATGCAGATATCAATATTCTGCCGTCGGCAGATTCCTCAAGACCGGGTGAATTCTATGAAACGCTGACTGAAGAGGAAACGAGATCACTGTTCACCGAAGGTGAGCAGGCAACCTGGCCACAGGTCGAACGCATCAGAACGACCACGGCTGTTTCCCGTTGCATCGATAACATACTGCTGGATATGGGTGAGGATTGCCTTCTACCCTGAACCATCTGGTGGCAGGCAGACAGGAGAGTTTGTTCATCGCGTCAAGGCTTTCGGGGGCTCAATCAGCTGATTTAAGCAACGTTCTGGATGTGTCGCTATTGTTGGAGATCAACTCGATTTCTGAATAGTTCGAGCGTTTCAGGGTTCGCCAGGGCATCGGTATTTTTGACCGCCCTATTGTGGATGATATTTCTGACGGCTAGTTCAACAATCTTGCCGCTGATGGTGCGAGGAATGTCCGGGACCTGAATGATTTTTGCCGGGACATGCCTCGGGGTTGTGTTCTGTCGGATGGTTAATTTAATGGTTTCGATGAGTTCGTCATCCAGTGTGAAGCCTGTCTGCAACACCACAAATAACACGACTCGCTCGTCATCCTGCCATTCCTGCCCGACGGCGATGCTGTCGACCACCTCTTTGATCGTTTCGACCTGTCGATAAATCTCTGCGGTGCCGATTCGGACACCGGCAGGGTTAAGGACAGCGTCGCTGCGACCCTGTATGACAACCCCGCCACGTTTCGTCAGTTCCCCATAGTCGCCATGCGTCCAGACACCTGGGTGCTCAGCGAAGTAGGCATTCAGGAATCGCGCATCGTCACGGTCGTGCCAGAATCCAATCGGTGTTGAAGGGAAGGGTCTGGTGCACACCAGTTCACCGGTCTGATCCGTTACCGACTCGTTGTCCTGGTCCCAGAATTCCACGGCCATGCCAAGTCCACGGCATTGGATTTCTCCGGCGTACACCGGCAGGTTGGGATTGCCTAGCATGAAGCACGAGAGGATATCGGTACCACCGGAAATAGATGACAGGCAAACATCAACTTTGAAATCCTGGTAGATGTATTCATAGCTGGCCTCACTTAAGGTTGATCCTGTAGACAGAATGGTCTTCACTGATGTTAGCTGGTGAGTCTCTGCAGGCTTTAAGCCCTGCTTGGCAATCCCGGACAGGTACTTGGCGCTGGTGCCGAAGACTGTGATGCCCTCAGCATCAATCGCGTCCAGCAGCACGTTGCCATTGTTTGCGAAGGGTGAGCCGTCGTAGAGCACCAGGGTGCATCCGGTACTTAAACCAGACACCTGCCAGTTCCACATCATCCAGCCGCAGGTCGTGAAGTAGAAAAGCGTATCTGCACGCGAGATATCGGTATGCAGTTTGTGTTCTTTCAGGTGCTGGATGAGGGTGCCGCCTGCACCGTGGACGATACACTTTGGAATTCCCGTTGTTCCGCTGGAGTACATGATGTAGAGCGGATGATCGAAGGGCAGAGGCGTAAAGGTTAAGGGGATGACGTCTTTATCTAAAAAACTACCGTAGGATTCGACCTTTTTCATTTCTGTCAGATCGCTAGCCTGATCCAGTAATGGAACGACAATAATTGCTTCAATACTGTCGATTCTTTTCTGGATAGCAGCGACCTTCTCCAGGCAATCAATGACCTTGCCGTTGTAAAGGTAGGACTCCGTGGTAAACAAAAGTCGCGGTTCAATCTGGCCGAACCGGTCGCAGGCTCCATTGATGCCGAAATCCGGTGAACAGGAGGACCAGATAGCGCCGATACTGGTGGTCGCCAGCATGGCGATGACGGTTTCCGGGATATTTGGCATTAAGCCCGCGATACGATCACCTTTGGTAATCCCGTGATGTCGCATGGCAGAGGCGAGTCGTTCCACCTCATCAAAGAGCTCGGCGTAGGTGTAGCTGCTCCGCTGACCATTTTCCAGCAAGCCAACTAGTGCGACATGGTCGTCCTTATAACGCATCAGGTTTTCCGCGAAATTCAGTTCGCTACCGGTGAACCAGTCGGTGCC
>JABBBA010000009.1 GCA_018607685.1 K189A clade bacterium
AAAACGTCATCCTTGTTGTGCCGGGTTACTACCAGAATAACGACCTCGGTTTGCTTCTGGGCATCGCCCGTGAATGTGGCATGCCTGTACAGGGAGTCGTTGACCAGTCCGTCATCGCAGCCAGTGATCTACCACTGCGCTCCAACGTTATTCACCTGGACGTCCACCTTCACTCCTTCACCCTCACGCAGGTGAACAATGGAGGGATGCTGGTGAGAAAGGATGTAAAAACCATCCTGGAAACCGGTTTGTTTACCCTCTGGGATCGTTGGGCGAACATCATCGCAAGTCAGTTTATTCAGACCACCCGATTTGACCCGATGCACAATGCTGACACCGAGCAACATCTGTTCAATCTACTGCCTGACTGGATAAAGAGTCTCCAGGATAGCAACATGCATTCATTTGGCTTTAATGCATCAGGGACAGAGCATACCGTCGCCATTTCGCATGAAAACCTGTTAAAAGCCTGCACCCCTCTGTATCCACAGATCGTTCAAGCAATCCGCAACGAAATAGTTGGCAACGAGCCAACCAGCCTGCTCCTGTCACATCGTCTACAGGGTTTTCCTGGTTTCAAGGAATCACTTCGACTGGTTTCAAACCTGGAGATCATCGATCTACCGGAGCAAAAAGCAAGTGAGTCTGCCGCAACCCACAGCGCCAGGATCATCGGCAATGGTGGTCCAGTCAGTCATGTAATTCAGCTGGGTACGGGTGAAGCGGCAGCCCCCCCAAAACAGGAAGCCAGGACAACAGGCGCCACCCACATTTTGTGGCGTCATCAGGCAACGGCCATCGGCAAGGCGCTCCCCGTCGATGCCGATCTATCCGAGGGACCCAGATACAGCAATGAACCGGCTTTCACGCTTTACTCCAGAAACAACCAGATAATGATTGAATGTGGCACAACCGGCACCGTAAAGGTCAACGGCGCTACCGCGGACCCCGACCGTCCGCTGGTGCCTGGAGATCAAATTGAACTAGCCGGGAATCAGTTAACGCTGATTTCGGTTCCGCTGGATGGCTAAGAAACGGGACACCAACATATTCAGCCTTTCCTTCCTGGATATCATGTCCTGTGGATTCGGGGCGGTGATTCTCATCTACATCATTATCAACCATGCAACGGTGACCACCAGTCAGGAAATCAATGCTCAGCTACTGGCAGAAGTTAAGAAATTCGAGATAGAGGTCAAAGACGAGACCGAAAACCTGATTATCCTGCGGAACACGGCGGCGGAACAGGAAGACGAGGTTGTCACCACAGAACAACTGGCAATTGAAGTCATCAACACCATCAGACAACTCGAATCAGAGCTTGCCGATCTACAACAGGACGGGGCAAGCCAGGACAAGAGTATCGAAGAGCTCAAATCGGAACTCAAGGAACTTGAAGAGCAGGCAGCTAATCTGGAAGGCAGTGTCGCGGCCGACGAAACCGCTGGTACCGCCCTGCGCTCAGTAGTCGGGGAAGGCGACCGTCAATATCTCACCGGCATGAAGGTCGGGGGACAACACATCCTCATTCTTCTTGATTCGTCCGCCAGCATGCTCGACAAAACCATCGTCAACATCATCAGACGAAGAAACATGTCCGATGAAAAAAAGCTCGCATCAGAAAAGTGGCAACGCGCCATAAAAACCGTGGAGTGGATCACAGCAAACATGCCCAAGGATGCTAATTTTCAGCTATTCACCTTCAATGCGGAGACGAAACCCGCAATACCCGGTACCGATGTTGACTGGTTAAAGGCGACCGAAAGAGCCGACACCGATGGCTCAATAGAAGGTATAAAAAACACCATTCCAGGGGGCGGCACGTCTTTACACAATGCCTTTGCCCTCGCCGCGAACATGGAACCACAGCCTGATAACATTTTCCTGATTGTCGACAGCCTTCCCACTATGGGCATCGAGCCATCCAACAAATCGACAATCAACAACAGGGATCGCGTTAAGCTGTTCACCGGTGCCCTAGGACTGCTACCTAACGCGAGCCCGGTAAACATTATTCTATTCCCCATGGAAGGAGACCCCATTGCGGCACCTTCCTACTGGCGTCTTGCCCAGATTACCGGCGGCTCATTCCTGGCCCCACCAGAGGATTGGCCTTAACCCGTCTGAAAAGACTTCGATGAAGGGACGGGGATAGAAAATACCGGGATGAAAAAACGGGATGAACGGAAAGGGATGAAAAGGCTTGGATGATATGACATGAGGACCAGACGAGAAATTGAAGGCATAAGCCTTTCGTTCCTGGACGTTATCAGTTGCGGTTTCGGCGCGATCATCCTTTTGCTGGTGCTCACGAAGGTATTCGAACCGGTCGTGATTGAAGATACCGTTTCAAACCTGGAAGGCTACCTGGCGGCGCTTCAGGAGGAGCTTTTTGACCTAAGGGGTGAAGCCAAAGACATCAACCGTAAGATGATTCGAAAAGAAGATCAGCAATCCGAGGAAATCGTCAGATTACTGAAACTGAATGCTGAACTGTCTGCGCTCAAATCCAAACACGAGAAGACACTGGACAAAACCAAGGTGTCGACACTCGTAGAAGGAAAACTCGCTGAGGCGAAGCAATCACTGACGGACGAAATGGCAAAGCTGTTGGCGGACTATCGACGCTCTGCAGATGAAGACAAGATCGGCGGCATACCGGTGGACAGCGAGTATGTCATTTTCATCATTGATACCTCAGGCAGCATGTACAACTACGCCTGGCCACTGGTGCTACAGAAGGTCGCAGAAACACTGGCGGTCTACCCCCGACTTAAAGGCATCCAGGTGATGAACGATATGGGTAACTACATGTTTTCCCAATACGCGGGTGCCTGGATTCCAGATACAGATGCCCGTCGACGCGCCATTATCGATAGATTAGGGTCGTGGAATGTGTTCTCAAATTCATCGCCGGTCGAGGGGATAACGAAAGCGGTTAGCACCTACTACAAGCCGGGAAGAAAGATCAGCCTGTATGTGTTTGGAGATGAATTCAGCGGACGCTCAATCCAGCGGGTCGTTGATGTCGTCGACCGAATCAACCGCCAGGATTCAGAAGGAAACCGACTGGTGAGGATTCATGGCGTTGGTTTTCCGGTTCAATTTGCCAACCCGCCCCGATACCAGGAAACCGGCATAAAATTCGCCATCCTGATGAGGATACTGTGTGAGAGAAATGGCGGAACCTTTGTTGGCCTAAACGACTTTCGCACCTACTGACGCTCTACCATCTGAAACGAACCGAGTACTCCAGCGCCGCGCTACCCTCTTTTGGTACCTGCAACTCAAAAACGTAAGTCGTGCCGTCTCGCCTGGTTCCTTCCTGGCTCTCACTAATAATCGTCCAGTCACCCGTCAGCTGTTCCTCCAGGCTGACGACAAGCAGAAGGCAAGCAATCTGCCTACATTGGG
>JABBBA010000441.1:0-1806 GCA_018607685.1 K189A clade bacterium
TCGTTGGCCCCTGCTCTATCCATGACCCGAAATCAGCCATGGAATACGCAACTCGGCTGAAAGCACTGAGCGACAAGTTATCGGATGACCTGTTTATCGTGATGCGGGTCTATTTTGAGAAACCCCGAACAACCGTTGGCTGGAAAGGCCTGATTAACGACCCGGACCTGGACAACAGTTTCCAGGTCACCAAAGGACTTCACCTGGCGCGACGACTATTATTGGACCTCGGCGAAATGGGCATCCCCTGTGGCACAGAATACCTCGATCTGATTAGCCCCCAGTACGTGGCTGACCTGATATCCTGGGGAGCGATCGGCGCAAGAACTACCGAAAGCCAGACCCACAGAGAGCTTTCTTCTGGTCTGTCATGCCCGGTTGGCTTCAAGAATGCCACCGATGGTGACATTCAGGTCGCAATAGACGCAATCAACTCTGCCTCACAGCCACATCATTTTCTCTCAGTGACCAAGAGTGGCCGATCTGCCATTTTTAAAACTGCGGGTAACGAAGACTGCCACATTATCCTTCGAGGCGGAAAACACCCCAACTACGATATGTTCTCCGTCGAAGATGCGGCCGGTATGCTGGACAAGTCCGGCTTACCCGTTCGAATCATGATCGATGCCAGCCATTCCAACTCAAGAAAGATTCCGGCACGCCAGGTCGATGTTATTCAGGATATTGCGACCCAGGTCGGTAGAGGTAACGCGGGAATCATCGGCCTGATGATCGAAAGCCATCTTGTCGAGGGTCGTCAAAATGTCGTCGAGGGCCAACCCCTGACCTACGGACAGTCCATCACTGACGCCTGTATTTCATGGGACAACACCGAGACAGCCCTGACTTCACTGGCAGAGGCCGCCGCCAAGAGAAGCAGATAATTGCGATAAACTCGAATTTGATTGCGTTTTCGTCCAGCTTTTAGCCTGATTTCAACGGATATAGCAAAGAAACACCCCCTCTATAGGCTTAACCTATAAGCATTGCTGTTTATAGGAAAGACTATGCCTGATCATTTTGATAATCCCATGGGGCTCGATGGCTTCGAGTTCATAGAATACTCCGCCCCGCATCGGGGTGTCGTAGAACCCGTTTTTACACGACTCGGGTTTACCCATGTCGCATCACATCGCTCCAAGGATGTAGACCTGTGGCGCCAGGGTAATATCAACTTCATCGCAAACTACGAGCAGCCATCGCCGGCATTCTTTTATGCGGAAGAACACGGGCCTTCAGCATGCGGCATGGCGTTCCGGGTAAAGAATGCCGCCCGCGCATATGACCGGGCCCTCGCCCTTGGGGCACAACCGATAGAAATCCCCGTTGGGCCTATGGAGCTCAGATTACCCGCCATACGTGGTATCGGCGGCGCCATCTTGTACCTGATAGACCGGTACGAAGACGGAACGTCTATTTATGATATCGACTTTGATTTCCTTGAAGATGTTAATCGACACCCCATCGGACATGGGTTCAAGGAAATTGATCACCTGACCCACAATGTTTACCGGGGTCGAATGGATTACTGGGCCGGCTACTACGAGAAGCTGTTCAATTTTCGAGAACTCAGGCACTTTGATATTAAAGGCCAGAAAACCGGGCTGATATCACGCGCCATGACCGCGCCCGACGGCAAAATCAGGATTCCACTCAATGAGGAATCAGGCCACGGCGAAGGTCAGATCGAGGAATATCTGAAGAAATACAATGGTGAAGGTATCCAACACATCGCGTTTTCCTGCGATGACCTGCCTGCCTGCATAGATCGCCCTACGGAACCCATCGGTGTTTTGTAGACACGCG
>JABBBA010000441.1:1816-3362 GCA_018607685.1 K189A clade bacterium
GGTAAAAGCCGGTATTCCGACGATGACACCCCCACCTGATACCTACTACGAGATGCTCGAGGATCGTCTTCCCGGACACGGTGAACCCATCGACGAATTGAAACCTCGGGGAATTCTACTGGACGGTTCAACCGGTGACGGAGATACTCGATTGTTACTGCAAATCTTTTCAGAAACGATGATCGGCCCCATCTTTTTTGAGTTTATAGAGAGGAAAAAGGATGAGGGCTTCGGCGAAGGAAACTTCCAGGCCTTATTCGAATCCATGGAACGGGACCAGATGAAACGGGGCGCACTGGCCGCAGAATAGGCATTGCTCTATGCAATTAAAGAAAATTCATCACGTGGCTTACCGGTGTAAGGACGCAAAAGAGACCGTCGAGTTTTACCAGCGTATCCTCGATATGGACTTCGTCCTCGCCATTGCCGAAGACGAGGTTCCTTCGACGAAAGAACCAGACCCGTACATGCACGTCTTCCTGGATGCAGGCATGGGTAATATTCTGGCGTTCTTTGAACTACCCAACTCCCCCGCGATGGACCGGGACCTCAACACCCCCGACTGGGTGCAGCATATCGCCTTTGAACTGGAAAACATGGATGCACTTGAAACGGCACATATAAAACTAAAATCAGAAGGACTGGAGGTCATTGGCCCAACCAATCACGGAATATTCCAATCCATTTATTTCAGGGACCCTAACGGCCATCGACTGGAACTGGTCGTCAACACTCAAAGTGCGCAGGAGATGTCTGAACTCCACAGGGTTGCGCCTGAAATGCTGGAAGAATGGAGCAGAACAAAAAAAGCACCGCAACATGCGGCGTGGTTGCACGAAAAAGAATTTGGAAAATAGGGATTTAACGCTTTGGTTAAGCTAAAAATACTCTTTTTGATACTGGCACTGTCCGGCTGCGCTACCAATCATCCAACCCTGGATAGCTGGTCACGGATTGGCGATGCAAACTGGATAGCAACCAATAACACGGCCACCAGCACTAACGAATCAGGCACAGGTTTTCTGGTATCAGCCAATCGGTTCGATAACTTCGAGCTGACCGTTGAGTTTAAACCGGATACAAAAGTGAACTCAGGAATACTCGTTAGATGCCAGGACCCTTTGTCTATCGCACCAACCAATTGCTACGAGATCAATATCTGGGATTCACATCCCAACCAGGATTACAGAACCGGTGCCATTGTCATCCACAGTTACCCACCCTTCGAACATCTCGATTCTGTAGACCAATGGAACCAGTACCGAATTGTCGCACAGGAAAATAAGATCAATGTCTGGCTGAATGGCCAGCTCACCGCCAGGATGACCAATGCCGATGTCAGCACCGGTCACATCGCACTGCAGAGTACTGGCGGTGCGATCCAGTTCCGAAACCTTTCGATTAAGACGATACCTAAACAAACAATCCAGCCGTAGCTGGATTGTTTTTACGCAGATTGAACTGCCTTGCTTACCGCCGATAGGCGATAAAGGACTCTTAACCGAGCCCTATGGCGCAACCAGCAATTTACCCATGTGACCACCAC
>JABBBA010000364.1 GCA_018607685.1 K189A clade bacterium
ACCAGACACCGGAGAGTATCGCCGATGCGCTCGAGCGCCTTCGGGCAATGGATGGGGTTCTGGAAGTCACCCAGCATGCTTATTGGGGTAAAAAACAGCGGCAGGGTTTTTCAATCGCTGTGCTGTGCCGACCCGGCGTCGCGGAGACGGTAACCAGCCAATGTTTTACGGTGACCACAACATTGGGTGTCAGGCGCGAGTTGATTGATAGAGCAACGCTGCCGCGGGAAGAGGTGGTCGTGTCCGTGGGCGAAAGATCCTATCGCGTAAAGGTATCCCGGCGACCGGAAGGCTATACTGCAAAAGTGGAAATGGATGATCTGCTTGCTGCCGGACTTTCCCGACAGGAACAGGAATTCGTAAGAGTCCAGGCTGAAAGCCTGGCGATTAAACAGGTAGGGAATCATTGAAAGCACGACTGGCACTTGAACAATACTTCAGGGACAGGCCCCCGATGGCGGTCGCCGTCAGTGGCGGGGTCGATAGTATGACGCTCGCTGTGCTGGCGCATCGCGTCCAGCCTGAAACCCAAATCTTTCACGCGGTTTCCCCGGCGGTTCCCATTCAGGCGACGGACCGGGTTAGATTACATGCGCAGCGTGAAGGCTGGCACTTGCACGTCGTAGATGCGGGTGAGATGGAAGACCCTCAATACCTCGCCAATCCCGCCAATCGTTGCTACTTCTGCAAGACCAACCTCTATGACCGGGTGGTTGAGAACACTGAGCTGACGGTTGCGTCGGGAACAAACCTCGATGATCTGGGCGACTACCGACCGGGTCTGGTCGCAGCAGAAGAGCATCAGGTGTGCCATCCCTATGTTGATGTGGGCATCGATAAGTCCACCTTGAGGGCCGTTGCGGATGATCTGGGTCTTGAAGATCTGAAGGACCTTCCGGCGGCGCCGTGTCTGTCGAGTCGTGTGACCACAGGTATCGCGATTGATGCATCGCTGCTGCCTGTCATCAATGAGGTCGAGGAACACCTTCGCAAACAGCTGACTGCCCCGTATTCACTTGAGGGAGTCCGCTGCAGAATCCGCGAAGGTGAGGTTGCTATCCAGCTTGAATCCAACCTCGATATCGATTTTGGCTCTGGCCAGTTTGATGAGTCTGCTTCTGTTGTACGTGAGCTTTTTGTGCAGGCGGGTTTCCCGGGCCAGGTGCAGGCAGTTGTGTTTGAACCCTATGAAAAGGGCAGCGCTTTTTTAATCGAAACACTAGAGGTCAATTAATGCTTGTTCGGAATAGCGTCACTGCGGTGGCTGTTTCGTGTCGAGGGATTGATATCAAAACCAACACTATCGTAAAGGGGTGTGTTTATGCCTCAAATCATAATTTCGGGTGGGAACTAGCTTAATGTCTACTATCAAGGATGTGAATCTGGATTTTGATCGCGAAAGCCGGACCGGTCTGGCCGAAGCGGTTTTCTGCCAGGGTAAGAGTATCGGTCAGTTAAGAACGATCTGCGACACCATCGTGAAAGCAGAAAAACCAATGCTGTTTACGCGGTTGTCAGATTCGCAATACCGACTGCTGGAGGAAACCCATTCGGGTTCGCTCTCCTATGATGAGATTTCGAAGACCGCGTTTTTTCTTTCTGGACCTTTAGGGACATCGGTCCCGGTTGCTGTTGTAACCGGTGGCAGTTCGGATCTCTCGGTGGCAAGGGAAGCTTGCCGCACACTGGAATTCTATGGGCATGAACCGCTCGAGATCCATGATGTAGGCGTCGCCGGCCTCTGGAGAATTACAGAACGACTTGAAGAGCTCAATGACTGTAAAATTATCATCTGTGTGGCGGGCATGGATGCGGCATTACCGACGGTGCTTGGCGGCCTTGTTTCCGCCGCGCTGATTGCGGTGCCGACATCAGTTGGTTACGGGATGGTGAAAGGTGGCGAGACCGCGCTGCATTCGCTGCTGGTCAGCTGCGCGCCCGGTGTGACGGTCACGAACATTGACAATGGCTACGGCGCCGCCTGCGCGGCGATCCGCATTCTCAATAATTTCAGCTAGCGTTTCCTAGAGTACAACGTCGTCTGATATGCCGCGCACAAACAGGCTTTCCCCTTCGCTGGCGTTATCTTCTGCTACCAGGTCGTCCAGGTCCTCTGCCACGCCCTCGTTGAACGATTCTGCCGCGGCAATGATGCGAGGTAACAGCGTTGCGTCGCTTGAGGAGTTCAGGAAGAGATGTTCCCGTCGCAGCACAAAGTGTACTGCGCGTTCAATGATGTCTTCATCACGATAAGGTTCGTACCAGCTGAACTTGGGCGACGCGTCACCTTCGCGCCATCGTCTTTTTGCAATCGCCTTGATGGTTTGTATCGCAACGCCCTTGTCTACGCACAAATTGTAGAGCGTCTCAAACTCTTCCCGATATTGATCGTCCTGCAGCATTGAGTGGAAATAGGGGAGCAGGACTGAAGCGAAATCGTACTCGGCGAGACTCTTTAAGTGCATTTCCGCGATTCGATTGCCGTGACCGGTAACGCCGATAAACTTCACAAGACCTTCTTCTTTTGCTTTTTTTGCAGCTTCCAGGGCGCCGCCCGGCGCCATAAGGGTATCCCAGTCTGAGTCCTGGGCAAGGTTGTGGAACTGGATCAGATCCAGCTGGTCAATTCGCATGCGTTCAAGTGATTGTTCAATGCTGCGCCGAGCGCCGGCGCCATCCCGGTCGCCCGTTTTACTCGCGAGGAAAACATCCTGTCGGTGATCCTGCAGGAAGTCGCCCAGCCTTAGTTCGGAGTCGCCATAGCTGGCGGCGGTATCAAAGTGATTGATGCCGGCGTTTCTGACCATGTCGATGGTGCTGTCTGCCTTTTCCTGGCGCATGCCGCCAATGGCTGCCGCGCCGAATATGATTCGGCTGCTCTGGTGGCCTGTCTTGCCGAAAGGGTGGGTAGATATCATCGGGTACTCCGTTTAGTGCTGAACAAGTTGATAGTGTATCTCAAGCCGAGGGTTCTGTGTCTTTACCCGTGCCTGGTAGTGATTCCACAAATTTGATGCTTGCTTCCACACACCAGTCATTCCGCTGGGGGGCGGAGATGTCCCCGACAAACACATGCTGTGGAACGTCAGGCTCAATATCGACACGGTGCAGTGCTTTGTGGTCCGAATCCCACTGCTCGTGGAAGTCCACCGCAGAGTCGTGATTGATGGTGGGGTCGCCTTCCATATAAAAGGTCGCGAGCGGTAGCTTGCCTGAGTTTGGTGTTAGTTGCCGGACCCAGTCCACGACCTTCTGCATTTCGATAATCGCCTGGGAGCTATACCGGTGAGTCCAGTATTTGGCGACCAATAGGCTCTCGGGCTCCCAGCTATGCTCCTTTCCGATGAGATAGGGTACCC
>JABBBA010000391.1 GCA_018607685.1 K189A clade bacterium
GCCTGCATAACGAATGCCCGGTATCTGGGGAAAAAGCTCTCAAAACAAACCTGGAACATCTGCCCAAAAATCAGGGAGGTCGACCGGCTTCTTTGCAGCGACGCTTCATTACAGGCCCGGGTAAGTGAATCGCATCCGGAACTCGCCTTTTATCTCTTATCGCCTGATGGGCCCCAACATTCGAAAAAGACACATGAAGGAATAGAGGAGAGGCTCAACATTCTGGCGCGTTATTACGAACCCGTTCATGAGTACTATGCACTCGCATTGGAAGAATACCCCAGGAAATTGGTTGCACGGGATGATGTCCTGGATGCTTTGATCCTGATGGTGTTGGGTCGTGTTAATAAAACTGTTCTGGCAGACTCTAACGGAGAGGATGAGCGAGGACTCAAAATACGATTGATACTACCCAGGACCCACAGCTGACAGACCCGATTGTCACTGACCAGGTTGGGTTGACGATTAGGTAGTGCGGCGCAAGACCCACTGATGGATTTTTGTTATTGTCCATCGCTTGACCTACCCCTGTTATACCTGAGGAATACCATTGAACGGTGATCTGACTTCTGTGCTCAACCTGCTCGACTCTTATTTGGGATCTGCGCAGTACTTCCCATTTCTTCTGCTTGGAACGGGTATCTTCTTTACGCTCTACCTGAAATTTCCTCAATTGCGGTTCTTTAGGCATGCGCTTCGTATCGTGCGCGGCAAATATGACAAGGATGATGCGAAGGGTGATGCCACCCATTTCCAGGCGCTGGCAACTGCCATCTCAGGCACGGTGGGTACCGGTAACATTGGCGGAGTCGCGCTGGCGATTTATCTGGGAGGTCCGGCGGCCTTGTTCTGGATGTGGATGACCGCATTTTTCGGTATGACCACCAAATTTGTAGAAGTCACGCTTTCCCATAAATACCGGATGGTGGATGACGAGGGTCATATCATCGGTGGTCCAATGTATGTGATGGAACGCCGTTTGAACATGAAATGGCTGGCCGTGTTCTTTGCGATCGCGACCGTGATAAGTTCATTTGGTACCGGCAGTCTGCCGCAAAGTAATAACATCGCGAGCGGCGTGGCCTCGACCTTTGGCGTACCCGAGTGGATTACAGGAGGCGTGCTCGCGATTATTCTGGGTCTAGTGATTGTCGGTGGCATCAAGCGAATAGTGCGTGTGGCCGAAAGCATCGTGCCTTTAATGTCGATTATTTACGTGATTGGAGCGCTGGCGGTGATTCTGGTCAATCTTCCTCAGGTTGGTGCTTCTTTTATTGCGGTGTTCCAGGACGCTTTCACCGGGTCGGCCGCCGCCGGGGGATTCCTTGGTGCCAGCTTCGCCTACGCGTTTAACCGTGGCGTTAATCGAGGGTTGTTTTCGAATGAAGCAGGGCAGGGTAGCGCTCCTATTGCACACGCGGCCGCAAAGGCCGACGAACCGGTCTCGGAAGGTATGGTTTCCATACTGGAACCCTTTATCGACACGATTATTATTTGTACGTTAACCGGACTCGTGATTTTGTCCTCGGGAGTTTGGACGGAAAAGATACAGAACGATTTTCAAAGCTTCGATATGGAGTTTGTTTCTGGTGTCTATACAGAAAGCAGTGATGAAGACCGGGCAGCGCTGTATGCGCACCTCAATTTTGGTGATTCGAACATCGAACCACTAACGGACAAGCTGGAAGTGATAGGCGGCAAGGTTTTGCCGGGTAACTTTACACTCATTCATAACCGATCAATTGCTGAAGAGGTACAGTACTTTGATGGGGATGATTCACCTTACTCAGGCAGTTTACAGATCGTCGATGGCAAACTTCAGGACCCTGTAACGGTCCGTGGCAAATCCCTGATTCACTCTGTAGACCTGACGTCCGAAGCCTTCACCCGCGGTGCGTTTGGCGATTACGGAAGATACATTGTCGCCATTGGACTGGTGCTGTTCGCATTCACGACTGCGGTCGCGTGGTCCTACTATGGTGATCGTGCAATGACATACCTGTTTGGTACAGCCTCTGTTTTGCCATACCGGGTTCTTTACGTGATTGGTTTCTTCGTGGCGGCCATTTCTGATACCTCCCTCATCTGGCTTGTTTCCGCTATTACTATTGCCTTGATGACGATTCCGAATCTTATTGCCATTCTGCTTCTACGAAGCGAAATGAGGGATACGATTGAAGAGTACTGGGACAAATTTGAGCGCGAACATCCGGAGGGGAGATAACGATGGATACCGGATTCACGCTAGAGCGAACAAAACACATTCCTGCTTTGAACCTGACATTCGAGGAATACTCTCATACAAGCGGAGCGAAGCATTACCACCTGGCGAATGACTATGTAGAGAACGTGTTCATGGTTGCGTTCCGCACAGTGCCTCACGATTCAAAAGGGGTTGCCCATATTCTTGAACACACTGCTCTATGCGGTAGTGAAAAATTCCCGGTTCGTGATCCGTTTTTTCTGATGATAAGACGCTCCTTGAATACCTTCATGAATGCGTTCACCACGAGCGACTATACGGCTTATCCGTTTGCCAGCCAGAACAGGAAAGACTACTTCAATTTATTGGAGGTTTATCTGGATGCGGTATTTTTCTCGCGTCTTGATCCATTGGATTTTTCCCAGGAAGGCCACAGGGTAGAATTTGAGGACCCCGAGAACCCCGAGTCACCTCTTGTCTATAAAGGTGTCGTTTACAACGAGATGAAAGGCGATACCAGTTCGCCGGTTTCGATGTTGTATCACGGTATTCAGGAAGCTCTGTATCCAACGTCAACCTATCACTACAACAGTGGTGGCGACCCGGTGTCGATACCTTCCCTGAGTTATGAGGAGCTAAAAGCATTCTACGAGTCTCATTATCATCCTTCCAATGCAATGTTCATGACCTTTGGCGACCTTAATGCGGCTACCCTGCAGGAAAAGATTGCGTCACTGGCGCTCAACCGCCTTGAAACGAGCACTGCGCCGCCAATTGCGGTGCTACCTGAAGTTCGCTACAAGCAGCCGGTCGTAAAAGAATTCACCTATCCTTCGGATGAGGATGACACCACCGGTAAGACTCACATCGTACTGGCCTGGTTGCTGGGTAAAAATACAGACCTGAAGATGCTATTGCGTTGTCACCTGCTGTCAGACGTTCTACTGGATACCAGTGCTTCACCGCTTCGTCAGGCTTTGGAGAAAACAGACCTGGCGACGGCGGCGTCCCCAATGTGTGGATTCGAAGAGGATCACATGGAGATGAATTTCATGTGCGGTGTCGAAGGTAGTGAACCGGAACACGCTGATGGTATAGAGAAACTCATTCTGGGTGTTCTGGAAAGTGTCGCGGAGGAGGGAATTCCA
>JABBBA010000092.1 GCA_018607685.1 K189A clade bacterium
ATATGAAGCGTCTTCCCATTTCGCTAACCGGACCGGGGTTCGCGCGAGCTGCGCAGATTGTCATTTGCCCAAGGACAGCTGGCTCGAACTGATGACGACCAAGGTCATCGTCTCTGCGGATATCATTCCTGAATTTAGCGGCAAAGTGGATACCCCCGAAAAGCGGGAACACCATCGAAGCGAGATGGCGGAACGGGTATGGCATGAATATCGTGAAAATGATTCGAAATTCTGACGTAACTGCCATTTACCGGAAGCCACGCGGACTAACCTGCAGTCGTCTATGGCAGCCACCATGCATGCCGCTGGCAGTAAAAGCGGTCGAACCTGCATTGACTGTCACAAGGGACTGGTTCACGCATTACCTAATCCTACTCCCGACTACCACCGGCAATAATTATCGGCTTTCGCACGTCTTGATAGAAAGCACGGTGACGGCTCCCGCGGTAATGAGTAGCACCGCGAGCAATCTAAGCCGCGGGTCATCGACGCCAAGAAAAATCGAAGCACCACCGACCAACAACATAGAAGTAATCGCAACAATTTTAGTCCGAAGACTGATGCAGCGATTCTCTTCCCAATTCTGAATAATAGGTCCGAACAGTTCACTTTCAAGCAGCCAGCGATGCCACTTTTCTGATGAACGCGAGAAACACCAGGCGGCCAGAAGGAGAAACGGTGTTCCCGGGAGTACCGGCAGGATGAAACCAAGGCCTGCAACGGCGACAAAAACAAAACCCAGTAACAAATAGACGTGCCTGTGCATCAGCACCAGCTTTGCTGATCGCCGGTAAATCGTGTTAGTTCGCGTATATTCGCCTCAAGGATGCGATAGCTAACATTTCCACTCAGGGTTTGTCTGCCGGCATTGAAGGTCAGGGTTGGGCTCGACCTAATGCCGAGATCTGCAGCTGTCTTCAGGTCCTGCGCCACCAGCGCATGAGCTCGACCTGAATCCAGCTCGCCTTTGATAGCGTCCAGATCAAGCGCCTGATCAGTCGCGATGGTGAAAAGCGCCTGAAAACTGGAAACATCGACCGCGGCGCCAAAGAAGGCTTCTCGAATGGCCACATCCAGCCCTGGTGCGACATTACTGAGCTGCTCTTTATCATGCAGACGTGCCGCTGCTACTAGTAGATGAGCTGGCATCGATGAAACAGGAATATTTTGGCGCCAAACATTTTTGTGCAACGTGACATGGCTAAAACCAGAGGCGACCTCCTGCACGTGTTCTGCATACGCCTCTAGCCCGCCACGTTCTCCCCAGTCCGTTTCCATCTTGGAAAGCACATCACCAAATACATTGAAGTAGCGAAAATCGAACTCAATTTCATCCTGAAACTGAGCCTGCAATTCTCTGGTGCGAATCTGGTTGATATAAGCCCAGACGCACAGCACGTCGGAGAAATGCGTAATGGGAACCGTTGCCATCTATAAGGTCCTGCTCATCACATCGCATCTTCAATGGTAGCCCGGACTATAACCAGGCGTTCGCTGGTCGCTCCGGATCGACTGCCGCGCTTCTCCAATTCTGCAATCGTTTCCTCACCGGAGACAAGCTCACCAAAAATAGTATGTTTGCCGTCAAGCCAGGGGGTAGGAACAAAGGTGATGAAAAACTGGCTGCCATCGGTCCCGGGACCACGATTCGCCATGCTCAGCAGGCCAGGCCGATCGTGTTTTGCTTCAGGGGAAAATTCGCCGTCGTACTGGTATCCAGGGCCACCCTGGCCAACACCCAGCGGGTCGCCACCCTGGGCCATAAAACCGGTAATAACGCGATGAAAGATCACATCATCGTAAAACCCAAGCTCCGTGAGGTAGACGGTGCTGGTTACATGCATTGGCGCAATGTCAGGGAAGAGCTTGAAGGTCATGTCTCCCACATTGGTCTCGAGCTTCCAGATGATTTCCTGGCCGGGTTCGAAGCTCATGAGCTCCGGCGCCTGGAGATTTGATTTCCAGTCGGGATTGGACTTATCAATACTGACTTCGGTGATGCTATCAGCTGTCTCCAGCACGTCGCCCATATCAACCATTTCAGCAGTGTCATCCATTGCCTCATCATTAGTAACTGCCTCAGCGGCAGGCGCAGCCTGCTCGACCGCAGTTGACAGGGATTCACCAGACGGTGGTTGTTCTTTTTGTGCTTCTTTCGGCGTTTCGCCACTACAGGACGTTAATATCATCAGCATGGTAACCAGTATTAATTGCTTCATCTTTGTTCCTTAATTTCGGGTGTTGATTGCAGCGGGTGATCCTAACAAATTATCGCACAGTCCCAATAATTCCTTCCAAGATCGGAATTCAGGTTGAATCGAATTTTGCTTTCCGAACCTTGATCAGGGTCAGGCAGTTTAAAAGGAAGCCCAGAATGCATTCAAGGCAGTTGCACCGACTGCCGGATTCTGCAGCATCCACCAGTGACCCACGTTTGGCAGAAAACAGACCTCAGCACCGGCCCGGTCTGCAGTATCGCGAGCCATTGTTTCGGTGCCAACATAGCCATCATCCTCAGCAATGAGCACAAGGCCAGGCCGGGTTCGCATAACAGACAAATCACGCCCCAGATTACGCATCACTGGTTGAGCTGCGTCTCTGTAGAGCGCAAGTATGCAGCGCCCCATTTCTTCATTGCCTGCAGTCGCCACCTTGGCAGCTATGGCCTCAGGCATTCCCAGTTCCACATACTGGGCAGTTCTTTCTGCCAGTGGAGCACTGATCATTCCTGCCACCACTTCCTCACCCACGTCAGGTGTTTGCCAGGCCTGGGCCATATCATGCCATTCGTAATCAGGATGAAAGATTCCACCCAGGTCGATTGTCCATGAACGAAGTAAATCAGGACGTGTCAGGGCTACACCAGCGACGTGCCCTCCCCCCCAGTCGTGACCTACCAGATCGACCGGCTCACCCATCGACTCGAGTTCCGTTATCAGCCAATCGAGATATTCAGTGCGGGTAGCACCCCAACCCTCTGGCGTCGGCGCGCCAAAACCCGGTGGAGACACAAGTACAACATCATCCCGATCGAGCAGAGGAATCAAAAGCTCCCAAATAGCTGCTGACTCGGGGTTACCATGTACGAATACTGCTGGCATTGTCGTCTCCTGCTTCATTTTTTTGGATCTGGAAAGCTATCACCGATTTAATCGCTTTGGAACAACGAGAAGACATGATCGGTTTTAGACTGAAGCCCTCCAGCCTTATGGGAGGGGGCGATCATTGGCGCAGACAGGTGCCTGAAAGGCACCATCGCTATCTTAGGCGACCTGGTACAACACCCAGTCATCATAACCCACGAGAACGGATTT
>JABBBA010000176.1 GCA_018607685.1 K189A clade bacterium
ACCTCAAGCCACGCAAAAAAAGACCGGCAATTGCCGGTCTTTTTTTGTCACCGTTTTTTTGTAGAGCCTCCTTACCTGCCTTCGAACTTAGGCTGCTCTTTATTCACAAATGCGACGGTAGCCAGCTTGTGGTCTTCGGTCATGAAGGTTCGCATCATATGCGCTGCCTCCAGATCCAAAACTTCTCCCAACGTAGCATTTTGGGCAGCATTCAGATTCTTTTTCATGTAGCCAATCGCGACGGTTGGTAAACCAGCAAGATACTTCGCGTAGGCGCGTGACTCTTCTTCAAAGGTATCCGCACTCGCGATTTTGGTCATCATACCCATCGCATGGGCTTCCTTCCCCGTCACAACATCAGCACCGAAATACAGCTCTCGCGCCTTCGCAGCACCAACCAGTTGTGGCAGAAAGTACGATCCACCGTAGTCACCAGATGCGCCAATTTTGGAGAACGCCGTGGTGATCTTTGCCGTATCCAGACAAAAACGCATATCACAGGCAAGCGCCAGGGAAAGACCCGCACCTGCAGCGGGGCCGGGAATAATCGCGAGTGTTGGTTTAGGCATGGTATGAAGTAAGCGTGACAGTTCCATACCCTGACGCAGACCCTGCACGCGGGCTTCCAGCGAAGAGGTCGCACCAGACCCGCTTTCTTTGCTGCCAGCATCCGAAGCAAAACCTTTTACGTCACCGCCAGCGCAAAAAGCACTACCGGCACCCGTTAACACAACACATCTCACCGCGGGATCGACGGCTGCCTTCGGAACCGCTTCCTGCATTGCAGCCATCATCTCGCCGCTCATCGCATTTCGAGCCTTTGGCCGGTTCATTGTTAACGTCAATATGCCGTCTTCAAACGACTCTTCAAGATCGCTCATTACTTACCTTGCTTGTTTAAGAAAACAGAAACCTTACATGAAAGCTGGTTTCCAGCCTACTCCCGTATTTGTTGACGCTTAAAGCGCCTTCCTGGGTCCAAATCGGGTAGTCGTAAAAACATCATCAATTGCTAGTCGATTGTCCCATCCTGCGACACCGGAAACCTAACCTCAAAAGTCGTTCCTTGCCCACCAATCAATCGGAAAGAACCCTCAAGTTGCTCTACCAGAATCGAGATGATCTCGAACCCCATAGATCCATCTTGCATATTGACCTCTACCGGCAAGCCGCGACCGCTGTCGGAAACGAAAATCACACATTCTTTTGCAAGCAGGTATAACTTCACCTCTACAGTTCCTGAACCGTGCTGCCTACGCGCAAAACCATGAACCAGCGCGTTGCTGAACAGTTCATTGATAATAAGCCCGCACGGGACTGCAAGGTCGATCGCTAGGTCGAACTCTCCTAACTCCTTTACCAGAGTAATTTCCAGCTCCTCAGGAACCAGTTTTCGGTAAAGCGATGACAGGAGTACGTCGACGTAATCAGCCATCGCCACCCGTCTAATCTCTCTGGATTGGTACAGGCGTTCATGAACTAACGCAATGGAACTGATCCTTCGCTGATTCTCACCCAGGATATTTAAGATCTCCGGGTCAGAATATTTACCGGATTGAATACTCAACAAACTCGTCAACGTTCCAAGATTGTCATACACGCGATCATGGATTTCACGAAGCAGTACATCCTTCTCAGCCAGCGCGGAACTATAATCAGATCTTTGATTAGCATTTTGTACTAATGCACTCTCTAGCTGATTGTGAAGGCTTACTAATTCTTCCGTGAGCTGGCTGTGGCTATTTCTAAGTTCCTCGTGTTCACGACTCCGCTCAGTGACATCCCGCACGACACTGACGTAAGCAACCTCAGCGTCAACAGATTCCAACCCCGGGGCCACACTAATTTCCAGTATTTTGCTTGTCCCATCAGCCATCAAATAGGGAACTTCCTCCTGAAAGCTATTGCCGCTATCAACGTGTTTTTTTGCTTCTTCGCGCTGATCCGCCTGCTGAAACAGTATTTCAAAAAGAGGGTAGCCACCCACCTCGGATGGACGTTTACCTAGAACACTGGCCACTGCATTATTGGAAAACATCACACTGCCCTGCCGGTTAGCATTTAGTACACATTCAGCCGTGTCATCCAGGGATTCTACATATCGCATTAAACGTCTATTGAAACGGTCCTCTGCTTCTCGCTTGATTCTTCGCGAGCTGATCATCATCAGCTGATAGAACAAAAACAATGCTAAAGCTACATACGCAAAGTATGCCCACCACGTAGCCCACAGCGGCGGATTGATTGTTATCGGAATACTAAGTCCATCCTCATTCCAGACGCCATCACTGTTAGACCCTTGGACTCGTAGCAAATATGACCCGGGGTCGAGGTTTGTATAGGTAATATTTCGATTAGTACCGTTATCAATCCACTGGGTGTCATAGCCTTCAAGCTTGTACTTATAACGATTTTTCTGGGGATAGGTGTAATCTAATGCAGCGACTTCGACGGACAGCCCGTTAATTCCATATTCAAGCTGTAACGTTCGCGCTTCGGATAACTCAGCCTCTTTGTTGTTAAGCAGTAGCTTAGTCAGGCGAACCGGGGAAACATAATCGTTTTGATGAACCTTTTCTGTTTGTACTACATTAATCCCCTCGTTCCCTCCAAATAAGAGAATCTCTGGGGTCAAGTTAATATCTGCATTCAAATTTAGGTCACCAACTTGAACTCCGTGAGAGTGGTCAAATTTCAATACATTATTGGAACCGTCGATTCTCAATATTGAACTAGCACTAGAGATCCAGACAGCCTCATCAGCAGCACTCAAGAGTCCATATATCGCTGCTCCATCAATTAGCTCTATGCTGGAATTGCGAACCATTTTTTTTGTGTCGAAATCGAAATAAAACAGATCACCTTCCAGGCTTCCAAACCAAATACCATTCTGTACAGTCAAAGCACTCGCGACATCCCTGCTATCAAACAACTCAATGTTGTTTGACCCAAGTCGAGTCGTATCTCCAGTGACAGGGTCCAGACTGAACACACCTTTTTCCGCCGTACCTATCCATAACGTCCCAAGTGCATCTTCTCCGATTTCATAGCACTTAAGATCAGGAAATTCGCCCGAAATATTGCTCAGTTCGGGATACCTTTCAAACCCCTCCTCAATCGACAAGTATCGATTTACACCGCCACCGAAGGTCGAAACCCAAACATCACCAGTTCTCGACAAAAATAAATCCGTTATTGCATTTGAGCTCAATGAAGCCGAGTTATCATCTTCATGAACAAAATGCGCAACCAAATTATGATCAGAATAGAGGTAAATGCCATTCAGGGTAAAACGACTCGCCGTAAAAAA
>JABBBA010000379.1 GCA_018607685.1 K189A clade bacterium
ACACAGGACAGCCCCAAACCCAAACCGCCGAATTCTTCCGGGATATTGATCCCCAACCAACCCAGTTCTGCTATTTCCTGCCAGGTTGCGGCATCAAGCTGGTCGGCATCCAGCCGGGCCCTCACCGTTTCTATAGGTGAATGTTTACGACAAAATTCTGCCGCTGTATCAAGCAGCATCGCCTGCTCATCCGTAAATACTATCTGGCTACTCATCCACGAAACCCCTAACTTTTTGGCAGGCCAAGCACCCGCTCGCCAACGATGTTATGTTGAATTTCTGACGTTCCACCGCCAATGGTGCCGCTAAAAGAATTGAAGTAGGAACGTTGCCATCTTCCGCCGTCGATGGCTTCCTCGGAAACAAACCGCGCCCCGTTCGCGCCCTGAAGTGATACCGCTAATTGACACATTCTCCGTTTCAGTTCTGAACCTCTCAGCTTCCCAGACATTGGGATCGCCCCGGGCCAGTCTGTGGCGAGTGCCGGAATTTTTGAACGAGCAGCCATCAACTGATTGCCTCGCGATTCAGTCATGAGTTGCACCAACTGCCCTCGAATGTGCGGGTCTTCTATGGCCGGCTTTCCGTTTCTCATCGCACGTCTCGAGAGCTCAACCACATCGTTAATGTTCAGCTCCATAGACGCTATCCCACCAGCCTGGCCACCCGTTGCACCCCGCTCAAAAGTCAGGGTAACCATCGCGATATTCCAGCCTTCACCCTCGCTACCCATCAAACAATCGGCTGGAATCCGCGCATTATCAAAATAGGTTTGGCAAAAACCGTACTCACCCGTCAGCTTCTGAATGGGCTTCGGATCAATTCCCTCTACCTGCATCGGCGCCAGAAAATAACTCAACCCCGCGTACTTGTTAGCACCGCCGGTCGATGTTCTCGCCAGCAGGATCATGTACTTCGCGTAGGTCCCCAAGCTGGTCCATATCTTCGAACCGTTGATGACATATTCATCACCATCGCGTACTGCCCGGCACTGGGAGTTGCCAAGATCTGAGCCCGCCTCAGGTTCTGAGAAACCCTGGCACCAGATGTCTTCTGCACTAAGAATATTTTTAATGTATTTCTTTTTGTCTTCCTCGCTGCCCATCTTGAGGATCAACGGACCCGCCCAATTTAAGCCAATGGTATTAGGCATAAACGGCAGCCGCTGGCTCGCCATCTCCTGTGTCGCAATGTCCTGAAAAACCTGTGGCATTCCCCGACCACCGTATTCTTCCGGCCAGGCCATACCCAAAAAACCGGCCTCGTAGACTTTCCGCTGCCAATCCCTTAGGAATTCGAACTGCGAATCCGTTCCGACTTCCATAAAAGTCTCTGGAAGTAGAAACCCTGGATCAGCAGGTTTGTTTTCACTGAACCAGGCGGACACTTCCTCGCGGAAGCCTTTAAGCTCAATTTCTGTTGTATCTGTCATTAGCGTTCCAACGGGTTCCATTGAAATTTTGGAGCAGTCAATCTACCACAATTGATTAACCAACTATGTTACTTTTGGCTATTGCGCTGAGGTAGAGGAGCGTGTCAAAACTAATAAGGGAGAATGCTAATGCCGGTGTTGGAATCAAAACTGGATACCCGTTCTGAACAGTTTCAACAGAACAGGTCCGACATGACAAAGATGCTGGACCTTATGGCGGATCTCCTCGAAGAAGCGTCCGAAGGTGGCGGTCCGGAGGCCATTGCGCGACTTCGCTCCCGGGACAAAATGCCAATCAGGGAAAGAATCTCCCATGCCCTTGACCGGGATTCTCCCTTTCTCGAAATTAGCCCTCTCGCGGCATGGCGCTCGCCTTTTACCATTGGTTCAGGTTTTGTGGTCGGTATTGGGGTCATCGAAAATGTCGAATGCGTGATTCTCGGCCATGACCCATCTGTCAGGGCCGGCGCCTTCAATCAATTTAACTCGAAGAAACTGATGCGCGGCCTCGAGATAGCAAGGGTCAACAGGTTGCCCTACGTCCAGTTCGTCGAATCCGCCGGAGCAGACCTCCGGGGTGAGGATGGCGACGACCCTGAAGCAGCGATTCAAAGAGCAGAAGGTCATTTTGCGGAGAGCGGACGACTGTTCTACGAAATCACTGAACTTTCAAAGATGCGTATACCCACTATTTCAGTCGTATTCGGCGCATCAACCGCCGGTGGTGCTTACCAGCCAGGGATGAGTGACTACAACATCTTCATTAAAAACCAGTCCAAGGTGTTTCTGGGTGGCGTAGCGCTGACAAAGATGGCCACCGGCGAAGACGCCAATGAAGAAGATCTCGGCGGCGCAGACATGCACACCACCATCTCTGGCCTGGGTGACTATCTCGCGAGAGATGAAATGGACGGGATCCGTATGTGTCGAGAGGTAATGGCGCATCTCAACTGGAGAAAACTGGGACCAGAACCAAACCCTGATTTCGAAGAACCCCTCCATAGCTCAGACGACATGCTCGGACTGGTGTCGGAAGACCTCCGCTCCCCCTTTGATATCAGAGAGGTCATCAGCAGAATTACGGACGGATCCTATTTTGAAGAATTCAAACCCCTCTACGGGCCTACACTCGTCTGTGGCTGGGCAAGCATTCACGGTTACCCCGTCGGTATTCTGGGAAACAACGGCGCGCTTTTTTCTGAATCGGCAGAAAAAGGCTCTCAGTTTATCCAGCTGTGTAACCAGATAGACGTGCCGCTTATCTTTCTACACAACATCACCGGATTTATTGTAGGCACAGATTTTGAACAGGGCGGCATTACCAAGAACGGTTCAAAGCTGATCAACGCGGTTTCCAATTCAACCGTCCCACATGTAACCGTTATTCTCGCCTCCTCTTACGGTGCCGGTAACTACGGCATGAGCGGCCGGGGCTTCGGAACTCGATTTACCTACATCTGGCCACTGGCAAAGATCGCCGTGATGGGGCCGAAGCAGATGGCCGGTGTCATGAGTATCATCCAGCGGGCAGCCGCTGAACGCAGGGGCATCGAGTTCGATGAAGAAGCGGACGCGGCGCGGGCAGCAGTTGCTGAACACTGGGCTGAGGAAGGTTCAAAAGGACTCTACGCCACATCGCGGGTCTCGGATGACGGGATGATTGATCCGCGGGATACCCGGGATATTATTGCAATGTCACTGTCGGCCGCGTTTAACAACAAAGTAGAAGGCACCAAGGAGTTCGGCACATGGCGAATGTAAAGACGGCGGATGTAAAGACGGCGGATGTAAAACCAATCACCAACCTGCTGGTCGCCAACCGTGGAGAAATCGCTCGCCGAATCATGCGTACCGCAAGAG
>JABBBA010000430.1 GCA_018607685.1 K189A clade bacterium
ACCCTGGGTAGCCCATGAACGAAACTCAAGATCATCCGTGGTGTAGATCGCACCGGTCACAAAATTTAGCGGTCCATCAAAATTACTAACCAAACGCACTTCCTGCTGAAACTGTTCACGCTCCAGGTTCCGAGTAGCATCAAATAGGGAGATGAACGCTTCGCCCGTATACGTGCTAGGCAACGTTTCTTCCTGTTCACGATAACCCGTGATGGACTTGATGGTGTAGTCACCGAAATTGTAGGTCAAGTTAAGATAATAGCCGTCAACATCAACCTCGTGGCCATTTTGTATATTGATACCTGCTGCCTGGTTCGTCATACCCGTGCTGAACGGATCACTGTGTCCGGCTTCGTCAATACCGGGGAAACCAAACAATGGGAAGATGAAACCTTCACCCTGCGGTGTTTCGTTGATACCTGGAGGTGAATCAGATCGATCGCGAACTATTTCCCAAATGGCATAGGCTTCGAAATCATCATTGGGTTGCCACAACAGTTTGGACTTGGCAGCAAATACGTCTTTACCACCTAATAGTCCACCGTTACCCACTGTATTGGCATCAAACCCTGGATTAGGACCGGGATTAAAAGTCGCTGTGTCTTTATCATTTGTGTAGTACCCATCTTCCGTTGTTTGAGAACCGGCAAATCGGAACGCCAGTTCACCGGGAATCAGTGGAATATCAACGGCAGCCTGGATCTTGTAGTTATCAGAATCGCTAACACCTGAATAGGTACCGGCAGATACTTTCACTTCTCCACCAAACTCGTTCATGTCGGGTCGCTTTGACGTGATAGCAATCACACCACCCGTACTGTTCTTACCAAACAGCGTGCCCTGAGGACCACGATAAATTTCTACCTGCTCAAGGTCATACAATTCCACAAACTGGGATTGAACATGACCCAGAGCAAAATCATCGATCAAAATACCTACTGACGGATCCTGTGTAGTCAGAATTGAAAGACTACCTGTACCTCGAATACCGCCTGCGACTGCATTAAATCCGGTCTGTACCGTCAGGTTTACGTTTGGAGCCAAATCGGCAACTGCCCGAATATCATTGCCAAATGTTTTATCAATTTGCGCCGCGGATAACGTTGAAACAGCAATCGGCGTATCCTGCTGTGAAATCGCCCGCTTCGTCCCCGTTACAATAATTTCTTCTAAAGCTCTTTCCTCTGCTGCGAACGCCGGTAAGCTAACTACCATCGCCGTTCCAAGCAGACCGCGAGCCAATCTACGAAATGATTTCGTCGACATATTTCCCTCTCCCTCATTTATTTTTATACCATCTACCCCACGTATTCTGGGGCATTAGTTCTTTTACTGTAACCGAAGATTTACATCGTGGCCAGTTTTTTGTAGTACACCTCACTTTTGCATATTATTCACCAAAGCTGGCTATACTCGGGCCTGACCGCATCCCCCATCGAACCAAGGAGACAACATGACAGATTTCAATGACGACGAGATTAAAGAGCTGCGCGAACTGCTTGAAAAAGAGAAGATTCGCAAGCTCAAGCAGCTTTATTCCCACCTGATGGACAGTGGCCAGATCGATGCACTGGCAGACATCTTCACAGAAGATGCGGTTTGTGAATTCGGCCCTGAATACGGCAACTGGGAGGGTCGGGAAACCATCCGAACCAACTATCATGGTGTGTTTGATGGTCAGGCGCAGTTTAGTGCAATGCACCATATCACTAACCACTACATCGACATGCTTGGACCAGATACGGCGAAGGGTCGCTCCTATCTTCTGGATGTCGTCACAAGCGCAGAACCTGAAGGGCAACCCATCGTGTGGTTCGGACTCTATGACGAGGAATACCGCAAGGTCGATGGCCAGTGGCTAATCAGCAAATGCAGCCTTCAGTTTCTATGGCCAAAACGAATGACCATGCCGGCCTTCGAAACCCCCTACCCGAACGTTAACTAAACTATGAATCTAGTTGATGCGGTTCGTAAATGGGCAAACCTGGCACCCGACAGAACGGTTGTCGTCGATTCGACTACGGATCGGCGTATCACCTTTGCGGAGTTGTTAGACAGGATCATACGTCTGTCGAATGGCTTTGCCTCGTTAGGCCTGGTTAAAGGCGACAGAGTTGCGGTGCTTTCAACAAACAGCATTGAGTACTTTGAGGTGTACTACGCCTGTGCCATGTCCGGCCTTATAGCCCAGCCGATTAACTGGCGTCTCTCGGCGGAAGAGATTGTGCGGATCATCGAAGACGGTGAACCTTCAGTCTTCATCTGCCAGGAGGAATTACTGGACCTGGGAAATGAAGTCCGCTCCTGCTCGCAGGCAGACATCGTCTACCTCGAATACGGGAAAGAGACAGACGGGTCCTTTGAGAAACTTGTGAAGAGTGCGTCGGCGGTAGACCCTAAACTGGATATTGGCGGTGCTGACCCCGTACTGATCCTGTATACCGGCGGCACGACCGGACTGTCCAAAGGCGCCCTGCATACGCACCACAGTCTTTACATGGGCATGATTAACCAGACTGTCGCTGAGCGGGTTGTGCCGGGTGACGTCTATATGCTGACGGGTCAGATGTTTCATATACCGGTAGCACTTGCCATGAACTACATTGCCCATGGTTGTCCCTGCGTGCTGATGAACTTCGATGCAAAACTTGCACTGGAGCTTATACAGGAAGAAAGAGTGTCAGCATTTCTGGGTATCACCACGATGCTGAACTGGATGATGGCGGTAGAGGGCTTTGAGAATTACGATATTTCGAGTCTCCGTAACATACAGTATGGCGGTGGCCCTATGCGTGAAACCGTTGTCAAAGCGGCACTCAAGGCCTTCCCTTGCACGATCATTCAGGGATACGGCCAGACGGAAGGCATGACAATGACGTTCCTCTCTCAGGAGGATCATCAAAAAGCGATTGAAGGTGAGCACGCTGAACGCTTGAACGCCTGTGGTCGGGAAGGATTCGTGACGCTCATACGCGTTGTTGATACCGAGGGTGTCGACGTGCCAAAAGATGGCATTACCTCCGGGGAAATCATCGTTCAGTCAGAGGCCAATATGCTGGGTTACTGGCGAAAGCCTGAACTGACAGCAGCCATCATGAAGGATGGCTGGATGTGGACCGGTGATATCGCGACATGGGATGAGGACAGCTATGTCTTTATTGTTGACCGCTCCAAGGACATGATCATTTCAGGTGGTGAGAACATCTATTCCACCCAGGTCGAATCTGCCATTCACAAACACGAAGGTGTGCTGGAGTGCGCGGTGATTGGTGTAGCGGATCAACTCAAGGG
>JABBBA010000133.1 GCA_018607685.1 K189A clade bacterium
GCATGTCGTACTTCTCAATGAATTCCTTGGTGTACTCAAAGTGAGGATTGTCCGCGTGAACATCCCGAGCATTCTTGTCACCGCCGATATGATCGAAGTAGTAATAGCCTTGAAACACCGTATGGTTTTCCATCATCCACAGGTTAGCCTCTGAGACGAAGGGTTTGAGAATCGCAGCAGCAATGGCACCGTGATCGTAGGTGCCAAGCGTGTCACCAATATCATGGAGCAACGCACAGACGACATATTCTTCATCCCGGCCATCACGATGGGCCCTGGTTGCGGTCTGCAAACTGTGTTCAAGCCTATCGACATTGAATCCACCAAAATCACCATCCAATAATTGCAGATGCTTGAGCACTCTGTCGGGTAGTCCATCAGCAAAAGCCCGGGCATTGGCGCCAATGACTTTTATGTCTTCTTTCGTACATTCATCAAATCGACGAAAGGATGATCGCTGTTCACTCATAAATGCTCTCCTGATTGGTCATAGGCCACATGATGTTCCGTATCTAGTCGTCTTGCAAACACGTCCCACACGACACTATCCCGCACTGCCAAGTATCAGGTCGCGCAGGCCGCTGGAGGAAAGTATTTCAATCCAGTAGCCATCCGGGTCCTTGATAAACGCGAGCCCTTTCATATTTCCATCGTCGGGCTTTTTCACGAATTCAACACCCATCTTCTCAAACCGCTCACTCGCCTGGTATACATCCGGCACTGAAACGCCAATGTGGCCAAAGCCTCGCGGGTCATCGTTTCCGTTATGGTAGGCAAACCCGTCATCGTTTTCAGTCCCATAATTATGGGTGAGCTCCAGTAGCGCGGGTTGATCGAACAACCATTTAGCTCGCTCGGCGGGGTCTTCAGGAATCGCCTCGGCTGGATAGCCCATGAAATACAACGAAAAAGACATGTCCGGAAAATCAAACTTATCGATCAACGTCATACCAAGAACATCCTGGTAAAAAGGAACAGACTTTTCCGGGTCTTTTATTCTGAGCATCGTCTGATTAAGAACAAAGTCGTTGGTTTCTTTCATCTTTTTCTCCTTAGGTGCCGATCGAGCGTTACCACCAAACGATGGTGTCAACATTACATTTTACAGCAGAATTTTTTTGACCGACGTTACTATAATCTTCGGTTTGGCCAGGGGATGATATCTCGTTATTGAAAGCACTCAAGCCGATGGGATTCTCGCTCGTCATTTTTCGTGTTACCAAGACCTGGGCAGAAGCCTCTAACCTTCTGTTTCGGTCCCACCCGGTAACTCACTGGTGTCCAGTTCCTGGACCTTCGGCCTTCGCCTTCGACGAGTCTTCGCGGGAATCATGCCTCGCATTACTTCGAGCTTGCCATAACAAAGCAGTTTGTCTCCGGCCTCCAATACCCTGGACGCATTGGGATTTGGAATGATTTTTGAACCACGATACAAGGTCAGTACGTTGATATCCTGTTCCACCAGATCAGTTTCCTTAATGCTCATACCAAGATATTTGGAACCTTCTGGCAAATAGAGCTCACTCACCCCATAGCCTTTGCTCACTGTCAGCCTTTGCCTGACATCAATCTCCGGGAAATCGACCTGCGCTGCAATATAATCAATGACTGCACCCGCCACATCAAGACCGGTCGACGTTTCGATTCCCTCCAAACCCGGTGAAGAGTTCACTTCCATCACCTGCGGACCATCCTTTCCTTCGAGCATATCAACCCCGGCAACACTCAGACCAAGAATCTGCGTGCAACGAATGGCTGTCTGGACATAATTTTCATCGAGATCGACGGGTTCCGCTAAACCACCCCGGTGAACGTTGCTTCGGAATTCCTGCCCCTGAGCCGTCCTGCGCATTGCCGCCACGACCTGGTCACCTACGACGAAAGCACGAATGTCCTTGCCTTTACTTTCCGCGACAAACTTCTGGATCAGAACGTTTTGCTTCTGGCTCTGCAGCAGTTCTATGATCGATTCTGCCTGCTTGACGGTGTCTGCTAACAGAACACCTATTCCCTGTGTGCCTTCAATCAACTTTATCACCACGGGTGCACCGCCCACCCGTTCAATGGCCGGCAGAACATCATTTTTGTCTCGTACAAAAGTTGTCCGGGGTATGCCTATATTGTGCCGACTCAGAATCTGCAGACTGCGAAGTTTGTCGCGGGAATTCAGAATCCCGTGTGCGGTATTCGCACAGAAGACATCCATTTCCTGAAACTGCCGCACAACGGCGGTACCAAAGTAAGTAATAGACGCGCCTATTCGTGGTAACACAGCATCATAATGACTTAGTTGTTTCTGCTTGAAATACAGGTCAGGCGTCCCACGTTCCAGATCTATCGCAAACTTCAGCGTATCCAGCACTTTGGCCTCATGACCACGATTAATCGCTGCTTCTTTTAGGCGGCGGGTACTATAGGCCTTCGTGCTTCTGGACAATATTGCAAGTTTCATAGTGCGCCTTCCTTGAGAAGATCTTCATATCCACGGGTTTTCATCCTTCCATGAATATAGGATTCATTAACGTCAACGAGCATCTCACCGGCCTTGATAGATCTCCTGCCTAGCAGCATCGGAAAAATCATGTCATCCCGGCTGGTCAGGGTAAATTCTGTAATGAGGTCGAACGGTCCAAAGGTGAGTCGCGTATTGATAACGAAGCGTTCTTCGGAGTGTCCCCCGGAATCCCGAACGACTCTTCTATCCGCTACCGGCGCCCGACATTCGATAATAATATTTTTCCGCTTTCTGATCGGATGAATCTTGAAGATGACGATCTCTCCATCTTCAGCCTGCTCGGTTCTCAATTCAAATGCATGTAATGAGGACGTTTTTGCGCCCGTGTCCACCTTGGCTTTGATGCCAGGGATGCCCAACCCGGGTAGCGTTACCCACTCTCTCCAGCCTACCGTATTCAATTTTCAGTATCTCAATACAATAAAAAAGCGCGAGGAAGGATACTCGCATGAAACACCAGTAACCACATGTAAAACACTTATATGGCCATCGCCAGGACTAACAACCTAGACAATAGGCGGTTCGTCAAACTCAGACCTGGCATTCACCTCGTCCATCACTTCCTCGACCCCGTCAATCTGTTCTGCAACGAAATCATTAGGCTGCTCAAAGGACGCAACATGGAACAGGGCTTCGCCTTCAGTTACCAGTGGAAGGTTCGATCTACCTATTACGATGCCACTGGATGTGGCCTCTACAGGAGTCTCATTGGCACCCAGAGGGTCGGCGATAAACCCAAGTTGGTCCCCCTTATTAACCGCCATACCAAGCC
>JABBBA010000182.1 GCA_018607685.1 K189A clade bacterium
AACCAGGACTAGTGTCTCTTGAAGAGAAGCATCTGAACTCAATCAAGACACAAAGTAAATCGTCACAGATATACCATATATAAAGGCCCTTTTTGAGCTGGTATTATCCACCTGGCAGGAACAACATTCGCTGCCCCGGCGTCATCACATCCACGGGGCTTTTACGATCAAACGAAGACAAAGCATGCGCACAACCATACTCTTTTTGCTGCTTACCAGTACGCTCTCAGCCATGGCGGAAGAACTCGTGCCAAGGCGATGGTCCCACCTGCCGATCAACACGAGTTTTGCCGGTGGTGGATATGCCCACACCGAGGGCGATATCGTATTCGACCCTGTATTGCTCGCTGAAGATGTCAAACTCGATATGGACAGCACTGTATTTTCGTACATAAGAAGTTTCAAGCTTCTGAACAAAACAGCAGATATCAGCCTGACACAAGCACACATGGACGGCACATGGAGCGGCCTACTTGATGGCATTCCTACATCGGTGCGCCGGATTGGCATGGCGGATCCGATCCTGCGGTTTTCAATCAACCTGAAAGGTGCTCCGCCGCTGAGTGGAAAGGCGTACCAGCAATACCGGGCTTCCATGACAAACGAAACAATCATCGGGGTCGGTGTATCTGTTCAACTACCGCTGGGTGAATACAAGGAAGAAAAACTCATTAACCTGGGCTCCAATAGATACACCACGCGTTTCCAGTTCGGTGTGATCCACAAACGTCAGCAATGGACACTGGAAACGACTGGGGCCGTCTGGGCGTATTCCGACAATGACGACTTCTTTGGAGGCCGGGAGCTGGAACAGGATCCTCACCTGTTTCTGCAGGGTCATTTAACTTACCAGCACACACCCAGGCACTGGAGTGCGCTCGGCATTGGCTACTCGACCGGCAGTGAAGCCACCATTGACGGTGTGAACAAAGATGACCGTAAAAAGAACCTTTTTTGGGCGTTGAGCTGGGGCTACACGCTCAAACCGAGACTGGGGATAAAGTTTGCCTACATCGGACGAAGCACCCGCACATCAACGGGTATGGACAGCCACACCGTGGCAATTGCGCTGTCAACCTTCTGGTAAGAGAGTAAACCGCTTTCCTCAGACCAAAATTCCGCTAGACTGTGCGCCGATCTAACTCAATGGAAAACAAATCATGAACTTCTTCAGAACCCTGGCCGCCATGGTCATACTCGCACTGGCTGCACCGCTCGTTATAGCGGATGGGCACGAAACCAGACCATCAATATCGGCCAACCGAACGGTCACTTTCTCGGCAGAAGTCGTTGCCATCGACCACGAGACGAGGGCAGTCACCCTGTCCAGTGATGAAGGTCAGACCGTTACGTTCACCGCAAGAGATGAAGTTCGAAACCTGGCCCAGGTTGAGGCCGGTGACCGGGTCTTCGCTGAAATGTATGAAGAAGTTTCAATCAGCGTTCACGCCAACCCAAACCAGCTACAACCCGCAAGCAGTGAGGTGAAAGCAATGGAGCGCACCGAAGCGGGCCAAATGCCAGGGGCGGCCGCTATGGACACCGTGGTCATCAGCGCTGTGGTTGAGGACATCAATATTGAAAACAACACCTTCAAACTGAAAATGTCCGACGGTACGGTCAATGAATTTGTCGCTCAGGACCCTGAGAATCTGAAGCGATCAAAAGTTGGGGATCTTGTGATAATCGGAATTACACAGGCATTCGGTATTGTTGTACAGCGTCCAGACGGTGCCCAGGAATCCAGCACTATCAAGTAAGTGTCACGCACCACCGGGGCTGACCCGGTGGTGCGATATTCTTCAACAATCACTACTCACTTCGTTATGGGCTATGGCCTGCTAATCCTTGGCCATCCACTCGTTATAAAGTTTATGAAAGTGCCTTGGTTTGGTCTCGCCATAGTTAGCCAGAATCACCTCATCCAGACTGTGTAAACCTTTCTGAACATATGGCAGGTTAAGCGTGTCCTGGTTAAAGACCTTTGCGAGCGCCCCTAGTTCCGGCGCCTCAATATAGTCGTCATCAAGACCAAGATAATGACACTTGGCCGGCGCTGGTCTTTCTTCCCCTTCTGGTACCGGCATCATGAACATGCACTCGTGGTAACACTCTTCCGGATTATCACCGTAGGGTCTGAAACGATAGAAAATCGGATTGAACGATCCCCAGGGACTGATGTTCGGGAAGACGCTGTAGTAAATCGGATCCAGTAGCTCAGCATCGCTAATGTTGTCGACCTGGTCACCAAGAGACTTCCTCAGGTTCTCACGTCGTTCCTCTCCTGCGATTGCCCGCTTTTCTGCAAAGGTACCGGTCAGCACATTGCCTGGCATCTCGTCCATTCCTTCCGCCAACCTGCCTGCAACCCAGTTGCACAGATGGATGTCAGCGTGAAACTTGTCCCCATCAAGGTGGTTGCCCCGGTCATCAAAGTAACCAACGCGGTTATCAGTGGTAGTCACCTTGACCCGACCTTCCTCAACCCGGTCATAGATGCTGCCACTCAATTCATGACGCTGGCGAGTAAACGGCGTTGCTTCCATGAAAGGGTCGGCCGCCATATCCGGGTGCACATGTGGGCTGCCGACGTTGTGCGCAGATAAAGCCCTCGAGAAGTTGCCGAAAACATCATACTTGGAGTTCGCACAACCTAAACTACTGAGTAACGTCGGATGCGTTGCTACCGTATGGTAGGCCTCCGAAAATGCTTCCTGAGCAGCTTTCCAGTTACAGGGTAGTCGTTTGGCGACATGTACGGCCTTATAACGCCGCTCCATTGGCAATAATGTGAAATGGTCAGAAAGATTACCCAGATAATCCTCAAGTGGCTCCGCATCAGGATCCGGGTTGACGAAAATCAAACCACCCCAGCGACCCACGCTGATGTTCTTCAGCGAGTGAGTCTCTTTGGACACCGTCGGAAAGTCCCAATGGCAGGGCACTTCGTCGAGCGTACCGTCCAGCTTCCAGGCCCAGCCATGGAAGGCACAGCGCAGGTTATAGAGACCCTCTTCGCTCTGATGCAGTATCTGCCGGCCTCGATGCAGGCACGCATTGGGAAACGCGCTGAACTCATCTTCGCCGGATCTAACGATAATGTAACTGAGCGACGATATTTCATAGACGAAAGAATCGCCGACATTCGGAATGTCATCTTCATGGCATGCCATCTGCCACACGCGCTTCCATATTTTTTCTTTCTCCAGCTCATGGACCTCGCGCGAGTAATAAACTTTCGGATCTACCAACGTCGGTCCGGGTGGCATTGGACTGTCTACCCGC
>JABBBA010000032.1 GCA_018607685.1 K189A clade bacterium
GACCAGGTTCTCGCTCAGTGGCAGTAGCATTGCCGTGACCTTCAGTATTGATTCGAACGTGAATGCAGTAGAAGTAGATGACGGCCAGGTGCGGCAGGCAATAAGTAATATCGTCCTGAATGCGAAACAGGCACTGGGAGATGTAGGGCTTATCAGGATAGAGATTGCCAATTGTGCACCTGATATCGAAAGGCCCGGCGATTTTGTAGAAGTCCGAATATCGGATGACGGGCCGGGGATTAAACAGGAGCTTCAATCGAGAATTTTTGACCCGTATTTTACGACCAAGGACACGGGGAATGGACTGGGGCTAGCGACGACACATTCGATCGTCGTGAAGCATGGTGGTTTCATTAACGTGGTATCCGACGAGGGCAAAGGGACGACTTTTGCTATCTTACTGCCGAGCGTCGGATCAAATAAAGTTACGAGTGAAACAGGCACTCCGGCTGAAAGCGGTCAGCTAAGCGGACTCGAAATTTTGGTCATGGATGACGAAGATATTGTGCTGCAAACTATTTCAAAGCTGCTTGAGCACCTGGGTCATAAGGTCACCGGTACCTGTGATGGAACCGAAGCGATATCGGTCTATGCACGTAAAATGGAGCAGGGCGAACGTTTCGACCTGGTGATTATGGACCTCACCGTCGCCGGAGGAATGGGCGGAAGAGTGGCCGCAGGTGAGATACTGGATATTGATCCGCAGGCAAGGCTGGTGGTGTCCAGTGGTTACTCCGCCGGTGCAGAGATGGCCCGGTACAAGGAACTGGGTTTCTGCGCGCGGCTGGAGAAGCCTTTCAGGTCTGCGGATCTCGAGTTGATGATCGCCGAGGTTATGTCCCAGCCGCTACGCTGAAATTCTCGCGCAACACAAACTTCTGAATCTTGGTTGAAGACATTGGCCACTCGGTGACGAATCGGACATGCCTCGGAATCTTGAAGCTGGAAATCTTTCCTTTGCAATACGCTATTAGGTCATCGCTTGTCATGGATTCGCCATCGTGTAACTCGATGTACGCGCAGGCGACTTCAGACAACCGGTCGTCGGGAACACCAATGACCTGAGCCATGTTCACACTGGGGTGAGTCAGCAGGAATGATTCAATTTCAAGTGCGGCAACATTCTCGCCGCCGACCTTTAACATGTCTTTTATTCTGCCATGGAACTCAATACCACCGTCCGCGTCGATCGCGCACAGATCGCCGGTTCGGAACCAGCCGTCTGCAAAGGCTTCTTCGTTCTTTTCTGCGGCTTTGTAATAGCCATCGAAAACCGAATATCCCTTCAGAAGAATCTCTCCCTGTTCGCCGGTGGCTTTTTCTTCCAGTGTATCAGGGTCGACTATTTTGGCCCGCAGCCCGGGCATGGGCTTACCGCAGGTGTGTAGCCTCTTTTCGAGCGGCTCGTCCGGATGATTGAAGGCAATAACGCCACCGGCTTCGGTTAAACCGTATGCGCCGGTCTGAATAGCCTGGGGGAATGCGTCCTGGAATTTCCGGAGGAGATCAGGTGGCGCCACGTTGTTCAATCGCTTCAGACTCGACAGGTCGGTTTTCTCGAAATCAGGATGATTGAGCAGATCCTGCATGATGGTTGGGAAAGAGGGAAAAGCCACCGTGACTTTTTCCTGTTCCATCATTTTGAGAGAAAGACCGGGTTCTACATGGAGCATCGACAACAGGGCCGCGCCTGCATCCATGCAACACATCAGGGGCAAGATAGCCGCCATGTGGAACATGGGTAGTGGTGCCCAGAAGCGATCATTTGAATCGAGGAAGTACCGCGACCGGTTCATGTTGATGCCGTTTCTGACCAACACCTCATGGTTGAGTGGGCATCCCTTTGGGTCTGCCGTTGTGCCTGAAGTATACATCATGATGGCAGGCGCCCTGACACTGACACCAACGCGGTACTCGTCGATCTGGTCAATACTGACGGATTCACCTGCTTCCAGAAACGCCGCGTCATCCACGAATCCGTCAACCGGTTCACCGAGCATCACGAGGTGCTTCATCCTAGGACCACGTTTTTCTTTGAGCGCATCCTGAATAAGTCCGGCAAAGTTGGCATATTCGGAAATTGCATCGTGGGTAACCACCAGGTCAATATCGGCATTTTCAAGCACGTAAGCCAGTTCTGATGATTTGTACCGGGCATTGATAGGTACCGCCATCCCGCCGATAAGCTGGACAGCCATTAGGTACTCAACGTACTCGATGCAATTGGCCATCAGGATACCCACGTGGGAGCCGGGCCCAAGCCCAACAGCAACCAACGCACGTGCGCGGCGATAAGCCATGTCGTGCATTTGGGCGTAGGTGACACGCCCTTCAGGAAAAATCAGCAAATCGCTGTTGCCGTGTTGCTGCGTTGCCTTAACAAGCAGGTCACCGAGGGTCGAGAATTCTGTGTAGGTCTTTTCCATTACAGCACCATTTGAGTTTGGGTAACGATGGCGATCGTTTTGTTTTGTTCGTTTCTAAGTGTGGTTTGCCATACCGAAGTTCTTCGCCCTACGTGCAGCGGCGTGCACTCGCCCGTCACGACGGAGTCGAGTGGGGCGGCGCGCATAAAGTTGGTTTTGCTTTCGATCGTGGTGGTTGCTTTCGCACCTTCTGGAATATTGAGATACGCCCCAATTGCGCCCAGTGCGTCGGCCATCGCCATGACAGCGCCGCCGTGCATGATCCTGCCGTTGGTGCAAAGCTCTTCGCGGACGGTGATGTTACCCACTATACGGTCTTTTTCCTGGGATGTGACTTCCAGCCCCATCAGGCGGGTAAACGGCATCATGCCGGGCTCAAGCTGCTTCATCATGGTTCCTTCTAGATTCGTTTCGTCGAAGCCTGGACATTAGTCTTCTAATCGATCATTGCCAGCGGCATAGCGCGCAGCAATAGATTGATAGAACTTCGAGTTGGAGAGGTTGCCTTCGGTGTTGTCTCTTGTCGCCAGTAGTTTTGCCGGGACGCCGCCAATGATTGAGTTCTCGGGGAATTCGCTTCCCTCGGACACAATGGCGTGCCCGGCGACGATAGAGTTGTTCCCAATTTTTGCGCCATCCATGATGGTCGCGTTGATGCCAATCAGGCATCGATCGCCAATTTCGCATCCGTGAAGTGTCACGTGATGAGTAATCGAGCAATCCTCCCCTACGATTGTGGGAAAGCCCGCGCCTTCATGGATCATCACAAAATCCTGGATATTGGTACGAGCACCGATCCTGATCTCATGTACTTCGCTGCGGGTAACGGCATAGGTCCATACACTGGCGC
>JABBBA010000029.1:0-2654 GCA_018607685.1 K189A clade bacterium
GCAACTGCTCTACCAACTGAGCTATTCCGGCAAGTTGCAGGATTGTATCCGGATTGCCAGCAACCCGAAATTTCGCGATCATCTCGCGAATCGCGCCTACCGCGCTTTAGGCTAAGTTTGTCTAATCAGGATGTTCTAAGGCGTAAATGTCACCGATATGGGTTCGCTGGGCGCGTCTGAATGTGTCGCGACCACTGTATACCCGCTTGTCCTCGCACATTCTCCCGCCGTCGCTCCATCAGTCGCGCAGGTAGCAACATAGCTAATCATGTCAATATTGGTTCCCGGGGTCCATCCTAGTCTGGTGCTCAACGTGGTTGCACCGCCAGGAACGTAGGAACCTTCAACGTATTCACCAGAATCACTTCTCCGCGACTGCTGCAGCAAGTGGATCGACTGAATATTTGTTTGAAGCACCCCTGCTCTAGCGGTCGCCTGATACTCCGAGTAAAACGGAAGAGCTATCGCTGACAAGATGCCAACGATCGCGAGTGCAATCATTAGCTCAACCAACGAAAAACCCTTCTGACATTGTGCTTTCATTTGTATCACCTCTGCGAAATCCTTTGGTACTGTAAACAACATTGATCGCAAAAAGAAGGCATAAAAAAACCGGAAGGCGTTAGCCTTCCGGTTCCTATTTTCGCTGGTTAGAATCAACCAGTTACTGTTCCTACTTACTGTACTTCTGATGCATCTATTGTTTCTGTACTTAAGGTCATACCATTATAGGCTGGCAGGATAAGTGTTACGATTTGGGCCACACCTGCGCCGCCGGCAGTAACACCGATAGTACCTAACGTAGCATTTGAAGTCGCGGCATATGCAAGACCACCACCTGGGGCATTGTTACCACCTGGGTTGTACAGAGACATCCAGGCAGCTGCAGTACTAGGCGTAGATTCAGTCAAGCCAAGCGCACGCTGAGTAGCGCCCTTCACCATAGTAGCGTTAGTAGCGCGAATTGCACCTTCATACTGCGCATTAACCTTGGTGATGTTTGCTGTTTTAATGTAGTCCTGATACGCGGGAAGTGCTACAGCGGCGAGAATACCGATAATAGCGACCACGATCATCAGTTCTATGAGGGTAAAACCCTTTTGGAATGTGTTCATTGAGCTAGCTCCTTAAGTTCAATTTTTAGCCTACTGCAAGACGCGGTCAGCCACGCACTAGTAGCAGCAATTCCTGTGCCAACATATACCGACCGTCTGTCGGTAAAAAGTGACCAAATTTGTCACATCCCCCTGGATTTGCCCGGTTTTGCTGTCAGAAAGTGACCAAATTTGTCATTTTGGCCACTTTCCCCGGCCCAGGGAGGGCCGCGATAGCTTCACGGCCCTCCCCGAGATGGATCCGGCGAAATTTCGCCAGACCCATTAATAACGCGGCTTCTATCGACACCTCTCCGGCTGAAATGTAAACTTTCACAAGCAATTCTGCCCCCTGGTATTCGGGGCGTGCCAACATTAGAAAGGAACAATCAGTATGGCTGCCAATCCAATTCAGTTAAGCGGTCTTGCTCGTCGACTAGTAGAGGACAATCTCCTCGACGAAGACGCTGCGAGGGAAGCCGCCGAAGAAGCAAGAAAGACCCGGGTACCTTTTGTTACCCATCTTGTTCAGAACGAAATTGTTAATTCAAAAGCAATCGCCACATCTGCCTCCGAGGAGTTCGGTACTCCGCTTCTCGATATCACGACCCTGGACCTTGACGCCATCCCAAGAGACCTGGTTAATGAAAAACTAATCCGGTCAAATCACGCGATTCCGATCTTCCATCGTGGCAATCGGCTGTTCGTTGCTGTATCGGACCCAACTAACAGAACTGGCCTGGATGAGATTAAATTCCAGACAGGCATCTCGACAGAAGAAGTCCTGGTCGAGGAAGACAAACTGGCGACCTTTATTGAAAACTTTCTGGAGAACCAGGAAGACGACGGCATGGGCGACCTTGGCGACGATGACGATGTCGACCTTGATATGGAGGCCGTAGACGAAGCAGGCGGCGGTGGTGACGAACCGGACGAAGGTACTGCGATCGACGACACGCCTGTTGTTCGATTTATCAACAAAATGCTGATGGACGCCATCAGGAGCGGCGCATCGGATCTACATTTCGAACCTTTCGAGAAGGCCTATCGCGTCAGGTTCAGAACTGACGGCGTGCTACACGAAACCGCAAGACCCCCGGTTAACCTTGCACCCAGAATTTCTGCCCGTTTGAAAGTAATGTCCAAAATGGATATCTCCGAAAGACGGGTTCCACAGGACGGTCGGATCAAGCTAAAGATATCTAAAACGAAATCCATCGACTTCCGGGTTAACACGCTTCCGGTCCTGTTTGGCGAAAAGCTTGTACTACGAATACTTGATCCAAGCTCTGCAAAAATGGGTATTGATGCATTGGGCTATGAGGACGACCAGAAAGAACTTTACATGGAGGCGCTGTACAAGCCGCAGGGTATGTTCCTGGTAACCGGACCCACGGGCTCCGGCAAGACAGTATCGCTCTACACGGGTCTCAACATACTGAACACGCCCGAGCTGAATATCTCTACCGCTGAAGACCCAGTCGAAATTAACCTGGAAGGCATCAATCAATGCCCGGTGAACGCCAAGGTTGGTCTGGATTTCTCTGAAGCGCTTCGATC